>USML01000054.1 GCA_900555855.1 uncultured Eubacteriales bacterium
AGCCGAAAGCAGGCGCCCGTCCGTGGCTGCTTACGGAAAAGTAGTCCCTTCACGTTTTTTTCACTTACGTACGTCAAGCTGACGACAAAGTTTGAATTGCTTTTCCAATTCCCAAAAGCCGAAAGCCGGCGCCCGTTCGCGGCTACTGCCGGGACAGTAGCCCCTCACATCTTTTACATAAGTTCGGCAAGCTGACGATAGAGTTTGAAATGCTTTGCAAAAAACTGAAAGCCTGCAGTTTCAAAACTTCGGCGGGGCAAGGGACGGCGGATGCGGGTGCGTGCGGTGCGGTAAGCGCGGCGGGCACGCGGACGAGTGGGGCATCGGGTGGTTATACGGAGCGGTGAAGTTCACTCCAAACGTAAGAACAAGGCTGCCGTACGGCAGCCTTGTTCTTACGTTTACCCTTCCGTCTCGCGGACCGCCGCAGCAAGAGCGGCTTCCACAACGTCGTCCATATCAAGATAGCGGTAAAGTCCCAGCCTGCCGCCGAATATCACGTTCTTCTCGCCTTCGGCGAGAGCGGCATAGCGCTTATACAGCCCGTTGTTTCGCTCGTCGTTCATGGGATAGTACGGCTCGCAGCCGCGCTCCCACTTTGCCGGGTACTCCCTGGTTATTACCGTTTTCGGCTGCCTGCCGAACTCAAAATGCTTGTGCTCGATTATTCTCGTGTACGGCACCTTGTAGTCCGTGTAGTTGACAACGGCGCAGCCCTGGAAATTATCCATATCAAGCACCGACGTTTCAAAGCGCAGGCTTCTGTATTCAAGCTCGCCGAGCCGATAGCCGAAATACTCGTCTATCATGCCGGTGTACAGTATCTTTTCCGCCTCGTTTGAAAGATTTTCCCGATCGCCGTGAAAATCCGTATCCGTGCGGACGTCGATCCCCGAAAGGAGCTTTTGCAGCATGGGGGTGTATCCGCCCTCGGGTATGCCCTGATATCTGTCGTTGAAATAGTTGTTGTCATATGTAAATCTGACGGGCAGACGGCGGATTATAAACGCCGGCAGCTCGCTGCAGGGTCTGCCCCACTGCTTTTCGGTGTAGCCCTTTACCAGCTTTTCATATATATCCCTGCCCACAAGACTTATAGCCTGCTGCTCAAGATTTTCGGCGCTTTCGCAGGCGCCGTCACGCTTCTGACGCTCAATTTCCGCCATGGCCTCGCCGGGGGTGCGCACGCCCCAGAGCTTTGAAAACGTGTTCATGTTGAACGGCAGGTTGTAGACCTCGTCGCCGTACACCGCGATCGGGCTGTTCGTGTATCTGTTGAAACGGGCAAAGCGGTTTACGTAATTCCACACCTCGTCACTGTCCGTGTGGAAAATATGCGCGCCGTAGCGGTGGACGTTTATGCCCTCCTCCTCTTCGGTATAGACGTTGCCGCCTATATGAGAGCGCTTGTCTATAACAAGGCATTTTTTGCCCGCGTCGGTCATCTGCCTGGCAAATACGGCGCCGTACAGCCCCGCGCCCACTATGAGATAATCGTAGTTTTTCATGAAATTCTCCCGTTTTCGATGTCGGAATGTTCTCTGCCGCCCGCCGCCCTTGAAAAATCGGGCGTATATCGGCAGTCGGAGCTTGAAGCGTCCTGCGAATAGCCCTCAAAGCCCATTTCAAGCGCCGCGCTTCTGACGCTTTCGTACTCAAACGTCGTGACCCTGCGCCGTATCTCCGGCATATCCGGCGGAGCAAAATCCGGCGTGTACTGGCTCATAAGGCTCAGTATAATATTTTTTGTGCCGACGGCGTCGGCGATCTTTTCAAGAACCTTCAGAGAATCGTGCCTCTGCCCGGGCAGCACCAGATGGCGCACTATGACCCCGCTGCGCAGCATACCGCCGCCCGAAAAAACGGGGGTGCCCACCGTCTCGACCATGGCGCGCAGCGCCGGCAGCGCCGCGTCCGTATAGTCGGGACAGGCGCTGTATTTCGCGCCGACGGAGTTCGTGCCGTACTTGAAATCCGTAAGATAAATGTCTGCGTAGCCCTTGAGAGCGCGGATCGCCTCTCCGCGCTCGTATCCGCCGGTATTGAACACGACGGGCACCGTCGGGCGGTACAGATCAAGCGCCTTTGTGATCTGACAGGCAAACTGCGTGGGCGACACAAGATTTATATTGTACGCGCCTGCAGCCTCAAGCTTTTCAAATATTTCGGCAAGCCGCTCGGGGGACACGGTCTCGCCCGCGCCGCCTCGACTGATATCGCGGTTCTGGCAGAAAACGCACCTGAGCGGGCAGCCGGAGAAAAACACGGCTCCGCTGCCGCGGTGACCGTCGCTGCCGCTTATGCACGGCTCCTCCCAGCGGTGAAGCATGACTTTTGCGACGCGAACCTCGGCGCCCTCGCCGCAGGCGCCCGCCGCGCGATATCTGTTTGCGCCGCACCTGCGGGGGCACATTTCGCATCGGGATAGATCAAAATTCATATTATATCGGTCGGGGAGGGCTTAGGCGCCCTCCCCCGCTTTTTCTTTTATTTCTGAGCGTTCACAAGATCGTACAGGCTGCTGTTGGTCACGGTATAATAGACCGCGTCGCCGCTGCCGCCTATGATAAATTCATTTTCTCCCATAACGTATACGGGAACGGTCTTGCCGTCGCTGAGGATAAACAGTATCATATCCGTGCTGCCGCTGACGTCGCTGGGACTTGCCTCCTCGCCCACGGTGCTCTCGTTGTAAGCCTTTCTGTAGGCTTCGGTGTCAAGCTCTTCGCCGGTAGATGTCAGGTATACTTTAGTAACGCCGCCCTCGTCGAGAGGAGTGAATTCGATCTTCGCGCCGCACGCCGCCAGCATAAGGCAGACGCAAACGGCCGCAAGTATTACAGAAGCGAGTTTTTTCATAAAGCATCTCCGTTATATGCAGAAATTTTTGCCGCGGCTTTGCTTACGGCAATTATACCAAACGGCGCGCGCCTTGTCAACACAAAGCGCAGCCGTCTCAGCCGCGAAGCTTGTCCTTAAGATACTGCCCCGTATAAGACTTTTTGCACTTTGCGACCTTTTCCGGCGTGCCGCAGCAGACTATCTGCCCGCCGCCGTCTCCGCCCTCGGGCCCGAGATCTATAATATAGTCCGCGGTTTTTATAATATCAAGGTTGTGCTCTATGACAAGCACTGTGTTGCCCTGATCCACAAGGCGCTGCAGCACCTCGATGAGCTTTTCGACGTCTGCGGAATGCAGTCCCGTCGTAGGCTCGTCAAGCACATATATTGTCCTGCCCGTGCTGCGCTTTGAAAGCTCCGTTGCAAGCTTTACCCTCTGCGCTTCTCCTCCGGAAAGCGTTGTGGACGACTGGCCTATCTTTACATATCCCAGACCTACGTCGCACAGAGTACGCAGCCTTGAGGAGATGCGGGGGATGTCCGCAAAGAATTCCGCTCCCTCCTCGGCGGTCATTTCAAGCACGTCGGCAATACTGCGCCCTTTGTACTTGACCTCAAGGGTCTCTCTGTTGTACCGTTTGCCGTGGCAGACGTCGCAGGTGACGTACACATCGGGCAGAAAGTGCATTTCTATCTTCTTCACGCCGTCGCCCTCGCAGGCTTCGCAGCGTCCGCCGCGGACGTTGAACGAAAATCTGCCCGATTTGTATCCGCGCAGGTTCGCGGCGGGAGTTTTTGCGAAAAGCTCGCGTATATCAGCGAAAAGTCCCGTATAGGTCGCGGGGTTTGAGCGCGGAGTCCTGCCTATGGGACTCTGGTCGATGTTGATGATCTTGTCGAGCGCCTCGGTACCGAGGATATCCTTGTGTTTGCCCGGATATGTGACGGCGCGGTTGAGCTTTGCCGCAAGAGAACGGTAAATAATTGAGTTTACAAGAGAGGATTTTCCGCTGCCTGAAACGCCCGTCACGCATACAAAGCATCCGAGCGGGATACTTACGTCAATGTTTTTAAGGTTGTTTTCGCAGGCGCCCACAACGGTGAGAAAGCTGCCGTTGCCGCTGCGCCGCGTTTTGGGCACAGCGATCTTTCTTCTGCCGGAGAGAAACGCGCCGGTTATTGACTTTTCGTCCTTTTTGATCTCCTCCGGCGTTCCTGCGAAAACGACTTCTCCGCCGTGCACGCCCGCGCCGGGACCTATATCGACGATATAGTCCGCCGCCTCCATCGTCTCCTCGTCGTGCTCGACGACGATAACGCTGTTGCCCAGGTCTCTCAGACTTTTCAGCGTGGAAATGAGCTTTGTGTTGTCCCGCTGATGCAGACCGATGCTGGGCTCGTCCAGTATATAAAGCACGCCTGCCAGAGAAGAGCCTATCTGCGTCGCAAGGCGTATGCGCTGCGCTTCTCCGCCGGAGAGCGTTCCGCTGCGGCGCGAAAGGGTCAGATAATCAAGTCCCACGGAGACAAGAAAGCCCAGGCGCGAGCGCAGCTCTTTGATGATCTCGCGGGCGATCTGCATTTCCGTTTCGGTAAACTCGAGAGAGTTTACGAATTTGAGAGAGTCGGCAACGGACATGGAGCAGAACTCGTCGATATTCTTGCCGCCCACCGTCACCGCGAGGGACGCGGGGGAAAGTCTGCTGCCGCCGCACTCGGGGCAGGGCAGCTCCTCAAGAAACTGATCGTAGTAGTCCTGTTCCGCACCACCCTGCGCCATGCGTGCGGAGATCATTTTCACAATGCCGTCGTACTTGACCTTCTGGCGGCGCACATAGCCGCCGAAGCCGCGGCTGATGTCATATATCTCGTCGCCTGTGCCGTACAGCAGAGCTTTCATGGCAGAGTCGGAGAAGGTGGAAAGAGGCTGATCCATGGTAAAGCCGTGGTGCCGTCCCACCTCTGCGAACAGCGGACCCATCCATGTGTCGGGGCCCAATGTTTTGAAGCCGTTTACCGCAATTCCCGAATCAAGCAGCGAAAGCGAGCGGTCGGGCATGATGCGGTCGATGGAGATGCGCTGCGTAACTCCCAGACCCGAGCAAGCCTTGCACGCGCCGAAGGGATTGTTGAACGAAAACATTCTCGGCTCAAGCTCGCCGAGGCTTATGCCGTGCTCGTCGCAGGCATAGTTTGTGGAAAACTGGTATTCCTTTTCCTCGCCGCCGTCGCGGGGGACGGTGAGCACGATCAGCCTGCCGCCGCCCTCTCTGAGGGCGGTCTCAACGCTGTCGGTCAGGCGCGTGCGCAGATCGGGCTTCATCACAAGCCTGTCCACAACGATCTCTATATTGTGTTTCTGATTTTTTTCAAGCTCGAATATTTCGGAAAGATCGTATATGATGCCGTCGCAGCGGACTCTTGAAAATCCGCTTTTCTTGGCGGACTCAAAGACCTTTTCGTGTCTGCCCTTCTTGCCGCGGACAACGGGCGCAAGCAGCATAAAACGCTCGCCCTCGGGCAGCTCCGTAATGCGGTCGAGTATCTGATCCGTCGTCTGCTGGCGTATCTCCTTTCCGCATATGGGACAGTGCGGCACGCCGAGGCGCGCGTACAGAAGGCGGAGATAGTCGTATATCTCCGTTACCGTGCCCACGGTGGAGCGGGGGTTTTTGGAGGTGGTCTTCTGGTCGATGGAGATGGCGGGGGAGAGACCCTCGATGGAGTCCACATCGGGCTTCTCCATCTGGCCGAGAAACATCCGGGCATAGCTGGAGAGCGACTCCACATACCGCCGCTGGCCCTCGGCATAGATGGTGTCGAAGGCAAGGCTGCTCTTGCCGGAGCCGGAGATGCCGGTGATCACCGTCAGCTTGTTGCGGGGGATGGTCACATCCACATTTTTTAGATTGTGGGCGCGGGCGCCCTTGATGATGATGGAATCCTGCATAAATTGTTTCCTCGATTCAGTTTACCGGTCTTTTTTGGTTTTCTGCGCTTCCTCCTGCTGCCGCCGCAGATCCCGGATCTGGTCCCGCAGGACGGCGGCATATTCAAACTCCAGCATTTTGGAGGCCTCCTTCATCTGGCGCTCCAGACGGCGGATCTCCTCCTCCATGGCGGAAAGGCTCAGCTTTTTGCGGCTGGCCTGCGGCAGCTTGGCGGAGGCGTCGTGGGAGATCTCGATGATGTCCCGGACGCTCTTGTAAACGGTCTTGGGGGTGATGCCGTGTTCCCGGTTAAAGGCGGACTGCACGGCCCGGCGGCGGTTGGTCTCGTCTATGGCCGCCTGCATGGAGGGCGTAACAGTCTCGCCATAGAGGATGACCTTGCCCTCCGCGTTCCGCGCGGCGCGGCCGATGGTCTGGATGAGCGACGTCTCGCTCCGCAGGAAGCCCTCTTTGTCGGCGTCTAGAACGGCGACCAGAGAGACCTCCGGCAGATCCAGCCCCTCCCGCAGCAGATTGATGCCCACCAGCACCTGAAACTCGCCCAGCCGCAGATCCCGCAGCAGCGTCATGCGCTGGATGGTGTCGATATCATGATGCATATATTTCACCTTGATATTCTGCTGGGTGAGATAATCCGTCAGATCCTCCGCCATGCGCTTGGTGAGCGTCGTCACCAGGACCCGCTGGTTTTTCGCCTCCCGGGCCTTGATCTCCGCGATGAGATCGTCGATCTGCCCCTCCGCCGGGCGGACCTCCACCTCCGGATCCAGAAGGCCGGTGGGGCGGATGATCTGCTCCACGATCTGGCTGGAGCGGGAGCGCTCATATTCGCCGGGGGTGGCGGAGACATAAACCACCTGACCGACCCGCTGCTGAAACTCCTCGAAGCTCAGCGGCCGGTTGTCAAAGGCGGAGGGCAGGCGGAAGCCGTAGTTCACCAGCATCTCCTTCCTGGCCCGGTCGCCATGGTACATGGCCCGCAGCTGGGGCAGCATCACATGGGATTCGTCGATGAACATGAGATAATCCTTGGGGAAATAGTCCAGCAGCGTATAGGGCGCGCTGCCCGGCGCCCGGCGGGACATGACCCTGCTGTAGTTTTCGATGCCGGAGCAGAAGCCGATCTCCCGGAGCATCTCCATGTCATATTCCGTCCGCTGGCGGATGCGCTGGGCCTCGATGAGCTTGTTGTTTTCCTCGAAATATTTGACCCGGGCTTCCATTTCCGTCCGGATATCCTGCAGGGCCTCTTCCATTTTGTCCCGGGGTGTGACATAATGGGAGGCAGGATAGATGGCCACATGGTCTACGAAGCGCCGGGGCGCGCCGGTGACGGGGTTGATCTCCGCGATGCGGTCGATCTCGTCGCCGAAAAACTCGATGCGCAGGGCGTATTCGTCGGTATAGGCCAGATGGATCTCCAGCGTGTCGCCCCGGACGCGGAAGCGGTTGCGCTCAAAATTGATGTCGTTGCGCTCATACTGCAGCTCCACCAGCTTGGCGCAGAGCTTGTCCCGATCCCGCTCCTGTCCCACACGCAGGGAGATCACCATATTGGCGTAGTCGATGGGGTTGCCCAGAGAATAGATGCAGGAGACGCTGGCCACGATGATCACATCCCGCCGCTCGAACAGACTGGAGGTGGCGCTGTGGCGCAGCCGGTCCAGCTCCGCGTTTACATCGGAATCCTTTTCAATATAAGTGTCTGTGGAGGGGATATAGGCCTCCGGCTGGTAATAATCATAATAGGAAACGAAAAACTCCACTGCGTTTTCCGGGAAAAACTCCCGGAACTCCGAGCAGAGCTGGGCCGCCAGGGTCTTGTTGTGGGTGAGCACCAGCGTTGGCCGCTGGAGCTGCTGGATCACATTGGCCATGACAAAGGTCTTGCCCGCGCCGGTGACGCCCAGCATGGTCTGCTCCGGAAAGCCCAGCCTGGCCCCCCGCACCAGCTGCTCGATGGCCTCCGGCTGTCCGCCGGCAGGCTGATAGCTGCTTTTCAAACGAAATTCCGGCATAAGCGCCTCCTGTCTGATGAAATGTCCTACCCCTCCAGTATAGCAGAACATTCGTTCTATTGCAAGCAAAACAGGCGGCAAAACGCCGCCTGAAGGAGAAATTGGCAAAAAAGATCGGAGGGTCAGCAATAGCCGCTGTCTGCCAGCGAAACGAAGTCGTGGTCCGCCACGATGATATGGTCCAGCAGACGGATGTCCGCCGCTTCCAGCGCGGCCTTGATCCGGGCGGTGGTGGAAAGATCCTCCGGCGAGGGCAGGGCCACGCCGCCGGGATGGTTGTGGGCCAGGATCACCGCCGCCGCGTTGTGTTTCAGGGCGGCGGTGAGCAGCTTGCGCACATTCACCTCGGAGGAATTAAGGCTGCCCTTGTGGAGCACCGTGCAGCTGAGCACCCGGCACTTCCCGTCCAGACAGGTGAGCAGAACGGTCTCCTCCTGCCGCCCGATGAAGCGGGGCAGCAAAAAGCGCCCCGCCTGCTCGGTGGAAGCCAGGCAGAGATCCTGCTGCTTCTGGCTGTAATAGACCCGGGTGAGCTCCGGCAGCAGCTTGAGGAAGCCCGCCGTATTTTCGCCGACGCCCTCCACCTGCTGCAGCTCCTGCGCCGAGGCGTCCAAAACGCCGGCCAGACTGCCGAAATCGTCCATCAGCCGGTGGGCCAGCTCGTTGGTATCCTTCCGCGGGATGGCATAAAACAGCAGCAGCTCCAGAATATTGTGCTCGTCAAAGCCGTCCAGCCCTTCCCGCAAAAAGCGCTGGAGCAGCCGCTGCCGGTGTCCGTCGTGCAGACCCATGCGGGTCTCCCCCTTTCTCTTTCTATGGAGGTTTTATGAAAAAACTGATCAAGCTCGGTTTGCTGTTTGCATTGCTGTGCGCCCTGGGGGCGCTGACGCTGCCCGTCCACGGAGCCTCGCTGGAGCTGCGGGGCGTCTGGGTGAGCACAGTCTACGGTCTGGACTGGCCCTCCGCCCCGGGGCTTTCTGCCGCTGCCCTGCAGGCGGAGGCGGAGACCGTGGTGAAAAACGCAAAGGACTGGGGCATGAACGCCATCTTCCTGCAGGTGCGGCCCTGTGCCGACGCGCTGTATGTCTCGGAGACGGAGCCCTGGAGCCAGTGGCTCTCCGGCGTTCAGGGGCAGGCGGCCGACGGGGGCTTTGATCCGCTGGAATGCTATTTGCAGCTGTGCCGGGAGGCGGGTCTGCAGCTCCACGCCTGGATCAACCCTTATCGGATCACCCGCAAGGCGGCGGAGAGCCGGGAGCAGGCCTTTGCCCAGCTCTGCCCAGAGCATCCGGCCCGGCAGCAGGCGGAATGGGTGGTGTTTCACACCGATGGCTGTCTTTATTACGATCCCGGCCGGCCGGAGGTGCGGCAGATGCTGCTGTCGGTGGCAGAAGAGCTGCTGCAGCGCTATCCGGTGGACGGGCTGCATCTGGACGATTATTTTTACCCCGGCAGCGACTTTGCCGATGAGGAGACCTTCCGGAACTATGGTGGGGATTATGAGAGCGTGGGCGATTTTCGCCGGGCATCGGTGACCGGGCTGGTGGCCGCGCTGGGCGAGCTGACCCACCGGGTGCGGCCCGGCGCGGTGTTCGGCGTCTCGCCGGCAGGCATCTGGGCCACGGCCGACCACGATCCGCTGGGGGCGGAGACCCGGGGCGGGCAGTCCTACTACGATCATTATGCGGATTCCCGCCGGTGGGTCCGGGAGGAGCTGGTGGATTATATCATCCCCCAGATCTATTGGGAGATCGGAGCCGCCTCCGGGGAATACCAGACCATGCTGGACTGGTGGAGCGGCGTCGCCCGGGATACGCAGGTGAAGCTCTATATCGGCCTTGCGGCCTATAAATCCGCCCAGGCGGAGGAAGGCTCTCTCTGGTATGGCAGCGACGAGCTGCTGCGGCAGCTGAGCCGCATCCGGCTTTCTGATGTGGCCTGCGGCGCAGTGCTGTTTCGCTACGGATCGGTGCTGGGCCAGCCGGCGGAGGACGGCGTCCGTCAGGCCTTTTCGCAGGAGACCGGCGCCGTCCCTGCGGCGGCGGCAAAGCCCGTCTATGCGGGGGACTACGGCGACTGCGCCGTCCTTTCCGGCGCGCGGGCTGCGCTGCGCTATGCGGCCCCGGCCCGGAGCCAGGTGACGGCCTTCTGGGGCAGTGGCTGGGCCCGGCTGCGCAGCGACGGACAGGGCCGCTATACCGGCCGCATCCCGGCGGAGGCCCCCTACAACTGCGAGAGCGTCACCCGTCCGGTGCTGTTTTGCACCCAGCGGAACGGGGTGGTCTCCGTAGAGCTTTCCGCCTTTACGCTGACGGCGGTGCGGCCGGAGCAGAGGGCGGAGGTGCGCTCCGTCACTGGGCAGGAAACGGCCGGGGGGCATCAGCTGAGCTTTGCGCTTTCCGGGCCGTGCGCTGCCGCCGTCCGCTGCAGCGGCGATGTGCTGCAGGTGTCTCTGCAGCCCTGCGGGGGAGAGCCGGTCCCGGTGCAGGACAGCTGGCTGCGCCACAGCTCCGCCCTCCGGCAGGAGGAGACGCTTTTCTGGCGGCTGGTGCTGCCCGATACCGGCGGAAGCTGGCAGGCAAGGCTCCAATGGGAGGAGCGCCGGCTGGTGATCACCGTCACGGAAAGCTCCTGAGCCTTTGCTCCCATTATGCCACGATCCCGCCGGCTTTTCAATGAAAATCTGCCCTGCCGCCGGGGGATTTGACAGCGGCGGCTTTTTCGGATAAACTATATGGGTCCGAATCATGAAAACAGCAGGAGGGTCTTTATGGCGAAGTCTGCGCACCGCTACGACAACGAAAGCATCTCCGCCCTGAAGGGGGCGGACCGGGTCCGCAAGCGCCCGGGGGTCATCTTTGGCTCCGACGGGCTGGAGGGCTGCGAGCATGCTTTTTTTGAGATACTGTCCAACTCCATCGACGAAGCCCGGGAGGGCTATGGCAGCGAGATCCATGTGACCCGCTATCTGGATCATTCCATCCGGGTGGAGGACTTCGGCCGGGGCATGCCGCTGGATTATAACGAAAAGGAGCAGCGCTACAACTGGGAGCTGATCTACTGCGAGCTTTATGCCGGCGGCAAATACAGCAACGACAGCGGCGAAAACTATGAATACTCTCTGGGCCTCAACGGCCTGGGCGCCTGCGCCACCCAGTATTCCTCGGAGTTTTTTGATGTGATCTCCCGGCGGGACGGTTATGAATACCGCCTGCACTTTGAACGGGGAGAAAACCGCACCGACGCCCCAAACGGCATGATCAAGACGCCCTATGCGGGCAAAAAAACCGGCACCGTCCAGCATTTCAAGCCGGATATTCAGGTGTTTACCGACATCGACATTCCTCTGGCCTTTTATCAGGAGACGCTCAAGCGGCAGGCTGTGGTCAACGCGGGCCTGCGGTTCATTCTGAAGGACGAGACCGGGCCGGATCGATTTGAGACCTATGAGTTTCTCTATGAAAACGGCATCCGGGATTATGTGGCGGAGCTGGCAGGGGAGACGGCTCTCACCGCGCCCCGATATTTTAAGACGGAGCGCACCGGCCGCGACCGGCCGGACAAGCCGGAATACCGGGTGAAGGTGGAGGCGGCCTTCTGCTTTTCCAACGCCGCGCCGCTGATCGAATATTACCACAATTCCTCCTTCCTGGAGCACGGCGGCGCCCCGGACAAGGCGGCCCGCTCCGCCTTTGTTTCTGCGATAGATGCTTATCTGAAAAAAACCAATAAATATCAGAAAAACGAGAGCAAGGTGGGCTGGAACGATATTTCCGACAGCCTGATCCTTGTGACCAACGGCTTTTCCACCTATACCTCCTACGAGAACCAGACGAAAAAGGCCATCACCAACCGGTTCATTCAGGAGATGATGACGGAGTTTCTCCGCTCCTCGCTGGAGGTCTATTTCACGGAAAACCGGCAGGAGGCCGACCGGATCGCCGATCAGGTCCTGGTGAACAAGCGGGCCAGAGAGCAGTCGGAGCGCACCCGCCTGAGCCTGAAGAAAAAGCTCTCCGGCACGCTGGACATCACCAACCGCGTCCAGAAGTTCGTGGACTGCCGCACCAAGGATCCCGCCCGGCGGGAGCTTTATATCGTGGAGGGCGATTCGGCCCTCGGCTCCGTCAAGCAGGGGAGAGACGCGGAATATCAGGCCATCATGCCCGTCCGCGGCAAGATCCTCAACTGCCTGAAGGTGGAATATGACCGGATCTTCAAAAGCGAGATCATTACCGACCTGCTGCGGGTGCTGGGCTGCGGCGTGGAGGTCAAGAGCCGGGTCAAGGATATCAATTCCTTTGATCTTTCCGCCCTGCGCTGGAACAAGATCATCATCTGCACCGATGCCGACGAGGACGGCTATCAGATCCGCACGCTGATCCTGGCCATGCTTTACCGGCTGACGCCCACCCTCATCGACCGGGGCTATGTCTATATCGCGGAATCCCCCCTTTACGAGATCACCTGTAAGGGCCGGGAAACACCCTATTTTGCCTATAACGACAAGGAAAAGGACGCGCTGGTCCAGAAGCTGGCAGGAAAAAAGCTCACCATCATGCGCTCCAAGGGCTTGGGTGAAAACGAGCCGGAGATGATGTGGGAGACTACCATGAACCCGGAGACCCGGCGGCTGGTGCGTGTGCTGCCCGACGAGGCGGAGGAGACCGCCCGGGTATTCGACCTGCTGCTGGGCGATAACCTATCCGGCAGAAAGGACTATATCGCTGAAAATGGTTATAAGTACCTTGATATGATCGATGTAAGCTGACAAAGGCGTATCTCTTGCGCCAATACTTTGTTGCAGCGGCTTGCCATACACAAAGTATGGCGGCACGGCTTCGCCATCGCCGGGACGAAAATCTCCACCGACGGGCAGCATCGACAGCCCCACACGGAGGGAGCCTTGCAGCGCGGCGCTGCCGCTCTGACGGGACGTCGGGACGCCGTCCCCTACAGGTTCATACCCACACACAAACAA
>USML01000055.1 GCA_900555855.1 uncultured Eubacteriales bacterium
TTTTTATATTCTGTTTGCAGCGTTCGCTCAAGCCAGCGGCGCTGCGGTTGCGTCATCTGTGCAAAGCGCTGCTTGAAAGCCGTAAGATGCCCACTTATACCACGAACCGTCGTGGACGAAGCCCGTCTCACGGCAAAATCTTTCCACGGCGTTACTCAGGTAAACAAGAACATTTTCGCGCTTATTTGAAAAATAGACCAATGGAACACCGTGGTTCGACACGTGCGGTTTCAGAATCCGCAGATCACACAGCGGTGAAGCAT
The DNA here is from genome assembly GCA_900555855.1 of uncultured Eubacteriales bacterium. GTDB lineage: Bacteria > Bacillota > Clostridia > Oscillospirales > Butyricicoccaceae > UBA4644. The sequence goes on from USML01000055.1 coordinate 264, forward strand.
GGTAATACACTTACTGCTCCTGCTTTGCGATCTGCTCGAGCAGGATCTTCTCGGCATACCCGCAGGCACGGTCGACAGAGCCGGCTTCGAAGGGATTTGCAAGGTTCGCATAGCGCAGCGTTTCCAGATAGCTGCGGCTGCCGCCGGTCTTGCAGAGCTTGAGATAATCCTGCCACGCGGCCTGCTTATCCTCGGCATATTTCTTCTTGAACTCCATGGCGCCCATGGTGGTGAGCGTATAGTTGATGTAGTAGAAGGGATAGAGGTAGATGTGCAGCTTGTGGTACCAGTAGCCGCCCCGCTCCATGAACGGATCGTTGTCATATTTGCGCCAGGGCATATACTTTTCCTCCAGCAGATGCCACTGATAGGTTCGCTCCTTGGGCGTCAGCTCGGGATGGGCATAGCAGATGTGCTGGAACTCGTCCACGGCCACGCCGAAGGGCACGAAGGTCAGCGCCTCCTGCAAATGCGCGAAGCGGAACTTATCCGCCTGATCGCCGAAGAACCACTCGGCATAGGGATAGGCAAACTGCTCCATGGACATGGAGTGGATCTCCGCGATGTCGGTAGATTCGCTGTAATAATCCGAGATCGGCTGGCTGCGCATGGCCATATAGCCCGCAAAGGCGTGGCCCAGCTCGTGGGTCAGCACCTGCATATCAAAGATCGTATGGTTGAAGCAGGAAAACACAAAGGGCGCCTTCAGGCTGGGCAGGCTCGTCATATAGCCCGTGGAGGCCTTTCCCGGCTTGTTCTGCAGGTCCATCAGCTCGTGGTCGATCATGAAGTCGATGAACTCGCCGGTCTCCGGGCTGATCTCGTGGTACATCTTCTGCGCGGTCTTGACCATGAAGGCGTCGTCGCCCGCGGGCTCGGCATTGCCGTCCGGGAAGACCATCTTTTCATCGTAGCACATGACGTGGTCGAGGCCGAGGCGCCTGGCCTGCGCGTCGTAGAGCTTCTGGCACAGCGGGACAAGGAAGGTGCGCACCTGCTCACGGAAGGAGGCGACCTCCTTTTCGCCGTAATCTGTGCGTCCCTGCTCGAGATAGCCGACGGGGATGTAGTTCTCATAGCCGAGGTTTTTGCCCATCTGGTTGCGGATGCGGATCAGCTCGTCCCATATCTCCTCCAGCCGCGGCTCGTTGCTCTCGTAGAACTTGGAGTACGCCTTGACGGCGGCGGCGCGCACCGCGCGGTCGGGATGCTCAAAGTATTTCTGCAGGCCGTAGAGGTTCAGCGTCTTGCCGTCGAAGGGGATCTCCGCCGTGGCCATGATCTTCTGATATTCGTTGGTCAGGCGGCTCTCCTGCTGGCGCAGGGGGACATTTTCCTCGCAAAACAGCTTCTTCTGCAGATCCATGGCGACGAAATACTGCCGGCCAAACTCCTTCTCGATATCGGGACGGAAGGGGCTGGACGCGATGGCCTCGCTGAGCGCCACCTCCGCGCCGCTGAGGGTGGGCAGGGTGTCCTGCAGATAATGGATCTCCGCTTCATAGAATTCATCGCGGGTGTCCAGCGTGTGGCGGATGTGTGCGATGGAATACTGTGTGAACAGCGCGCAGCTTTCCCGGTCGATCTCAAAGATCAGCGCCCGCAGCGCATCATAGCTCTCCGCCTGCTGGGCTGCAGCCTTCCATTCCACAAGCTTTGCCCGGCGGGCCTCCAGATCGGGCCGTTGATACTCCAGCGTTGAAAATCTGTACTGTTCCATAGGGTTCTTTTCTCCTCTCACAATGTGATCCTCCTCCGGGAGCCTTGCGCGTTCCGCAGCCCTGCGGCCTGCGCCGGGGCAAAGGGCCGGCCCTTTGGGGGCAGGATCCGTTCGGATCATTCTTTATTTATATTATATTCTCACATTTGAGAATGTCAAGAGAGATTTGGCCGGATATGCCGCATTTTCCGGCGGCCGCCCTGGGAAATGCCCTTTTGCGGCGCGTTTGCAGCCGCAGGTCAAGGCCCATGTGGGCGGCAACGCCGCCGTGGGCAACCGCAAGAAGACCCTGCTGGCCGCGCTCACCGTCTGTCTGCCCTATATCGGCTTCCCCCGCACGCTGAACGCCCTCGCCTGCATCAACGAAGTCCTGCCGGAAAAGGCGTAACGGCGCCCTGCGCCCTCCACCTGGGATTTTGTTTTGAGCCAGGGCTCGGGCAACGCGGCGCTCTGTCTCTGGATGCTGGTCAATGCCCTTTGGGCCGGCAGACAAGGGAAACGGATCGGGAAAGAGGCGATGCGGCATGGCTGAAATGCAGCCCGCTCTCATTGCCGCAGACAACGGGCGGATCAGCCTGTTTGCTTCGCTGCTGCGGGGAGCATATAAGCTCTCCGGCGCGAAAAAGGCCTTTGCCCTGCCGGAGGAGCCGCTCCGGAGGGTCATCGAAAAGCAGAACCGCCATCGCGGCGTGTTTACGCCCACAGATCGCAAGGCCTGCTACGAGACGATCACGGTAAACGGATCCCCCTGCCTGATCGTCCGCGAACATCCCCAGCCGTCAAAGCGCGCGATCCTCTACTTTTTCGGCGGCGGAATGGTCATCGGGCCCGACCGGGGCGCCCTGCCCGTGATGCGCAAGCTGATGCGGGAGACCGGCTGCGATGTGTGGTTCCCCTTTTATCCGCTGTGTACGGAGCACTGCATCACGGAGACCTACGACATGGTCTATGCGTGCTACCGCAGAATGATCGGGCTTTACAGCGGCGGAAATGTCAGCACCTGCGGCTTTTCCTCCGGCGGCGCGCTGGCGCTGGGCATCGCGGCCCACAACAATGCCCTGGGCGCTCCCCTGCCGCAGCCGCAGCACATCGTCGCCGTCTCTCCCGGCGAGGTGCCCTGGAACGACGCCGAAAAAGCGCGGATGCAGGCGCTGAACCGCAGGGATGTGGCCATCGACTATGCCTTTCTGGAGACGGTGGAACGGTTCATGTGCCACGGGCAGGAACAGGTCCCGGATTACATGATCTCCGGCTCCCGGGGCGATCTCTCCGGCGTGGGCGATATTCACTTCTTCTATTCTGCGGACGAGGTCCTTTACGGCGCGCTGCCGGATTTTGCGGAAGCTTGTAAGCGCGCGAAGGTCCCCTGCGCCGCCTATGCCCGCCCGAAGATGATACACTGCTACTGTATGCTTCCCTGCTTCAGGGAGGCACGGGAGGACTTTGCCCGGATCACCGAAATCTTAAAGGCCTGAGCCCGAAGGCGCGGCTGCGCCGGGGTCATTCTTTCGCGCCGTCTGATCCCGCCTGCTCCGGCAGCAATTCCTTCAGCAGGCCCCGGCACCCCTCCAGCACATCCTGCCAGGTCGCTTCGAAATCCCCGGTATACCACGGGTCGGCCACATTGCCCGGGCGGGCGGTATGGTCCATCAGGAGGGACATCTTGCCCCCATCATCGCCGCCGCAGATGCGCCGCATCTCCCGCAGATTGGCGCTGTCCATGCCGATCAGCAGGTCGTACCGGGCGTAATCCCGGCGGGTCAGCTGGCGCGCGGCGTGCCCCTCGCAGGCGATCCCATTCTCGGCCAGCTTGCGCCGCGCAGGAGGATAGACCGGATTGACGATCTCCTCCCGGCTGGTCGCCGCCGACTGGATCTGAAACTGTGACGCCAGCCCCGCTTTCTTCACCAGGTCCTTCATTACGAACTCGGCCATGGGGCTGCGGCAGATATTGCCGTGGCAGATAAACAGGATCTTTTTCATTCTGGCGTTCTCCCATCGTGCATTGTTTTCTTTAGTATACCAGCCCCGCCCGCCTTCGTCGAGGGGGATTTTCCAAGGGATCGCCCGTCCGCCGGATTTTTCTTTGCCGGCGCGGCCGAGCTGCAAAAAGCCCTGAACGCAACACAAACCGCCGTCTGTGTTGTTCCGCCGGGCCTTCTTTGCTGGTACGACTATGTGTTCACCCCCATTCTGGACCGCTTCCATGTGCCCCCGGGGATCGGGAATACATCCTGGCGTTTTATATCCGCGGGCTGATGGCGATCATCGACCGCTGGCTCCGGGACGACTGCCGGGACAGCATCGGGCATATCGTCGCCGTGATGCAGCAATGCACAAAGCGCGTGCCGGAATGAAGATGATGGCCCATGGGCCGCAATAAAAGCGCAGGAGACAGGCCGTTTTGCGGTCCTGTCTCTTTTTTTTGCAGAGGTCTCCCCCGTCATTTGTGATCCGGAACGGCCCGGCGGCAGATGCGCCCTTGGTCTCCATGCGCTTCTCTGCCGCGTTCATCCCGCGATCTGACCCACGCGCTTCAGCTGCGCTTCGCCGCCGTTGACATCCTGCATTGCGGCTGCTTTTCCGGCAGCGTTTTGGTCAGGATCAGATCATAGGCGACGGCGATCAGCAGCATGGCAAGGATCTGCATCAGCTGCCGCTTCACAGAGCTGCCCGTATGATCGGCAAAGGCGCTGAGGGTGTTGATGGCGGAATGGACGAGGATGCAGGGGATCAGGCTCCCGCCGCGGTAAAAGATCGTCACCAGCAGAAAGCCCATGGCCACGGCAAAGACGATCTGACACAGATTGCTCCACAGCTCCATCCCGCTGCCGTTGAACAGGTTGATCACATGGCCGGCGCCGAAGGTCACGCTGGAGATGATAACGGCGGATCTGAGGTTGTCCCTTGCGATGGCCGTAAATAGAAGGCCCCGGAAGATCACTTCCTCCAAAAAGCCCACGCAGAGCATACAGACGATATGGCAGACCGTTTCCGCCGGCGAAGCATTCAGCGCGACGCCGTTCCAGAGGTTCCCCGACGCCAGGATCACCAGCGGCACATAGTAAAGGAACCGCCGGGCCGGGATGGGCGATCGGCAGAGACCATAGCGCTCCTGCAGGCCGTTTCTTCGGAGAAAGGCAAAGAGGACCGCGGTCTGCACCACGCAAAAGGCGGCGCTTGCGGCGTATCCCACTCCGATCAGCTCATTCAGCGGATTCGCCAGGGACTGCAGGACGCAGTACGCCACGATCCAGGCGATCGCAAAGGTCAGTTCGTTTTTCTCATACAGTTTTTTCATGCAGTCTCCTCCTGTGCTGCCGATACAGGCGCTGAAGCTCCGTTTTTCAGCGCTTTCCTTCCATGCTTCCATTTCTCCGGTCATCCGCCGGAGCAGCGTTCCTTTCACCAGAAGTCCGGCAGCAGCGCCTTGAGGGTAACGGTCTCCCGGCTCTCATAATCCACCATGATCTCCATGTTCTCATTTTCTTCATTCAGCTGGTACAGAAATTCGCGGCACGCACCGCAGGGCATCCCGCTCCCGCCGCCAAACGGCGCTCTGTCCCGAAAGGCGATCAGCCTTTTGATCCGCGTCTGACCGCTGCTGGCATACATATTCAGCGCGGCGACCCGCTCGGCGCATAAATTCATAACGCCGCTGCACGCCTCGATACAAAAGCCCGTATAGATCGTTCCATCCTCGCTTTCCAGGGCGCATACCACATGATGCGCCTGAAGAAAGGGGCTTACCTTTTCCGGGTGGTATTCCTTTTTCGCTCGCTGATAGAGCTTTTCCCAGATATCCATGTCGTTCTCTCCTGTTCACAGCTGCCGGCCGCGATGAACCGCCGCGCACCAAAGACGCTTTACCCTTTGACGATCCTGGAAAGCGCCGTGACTTCACAGCCCTTGCTTTCATAATAGGCAAGCAGCTCCGGCAGCTTCTTTTTGTCATAGCTGGTGATGCAGTCTGCCAGAACATGGACGGCATAGCCGCTTTTCGCCAGATTGAAGCAGGTGGATTTGATGCAGGCCGCGGCGTCTGCCCCGGCAATATAAAGCTCCGCAATGCCCCGCTCCTGCAGAAAGGCGGCAAAGGCCTCGCAGGTCAGGGCGCTGCTTTTCGTCTTGGTAAAGATCCGGTCAGATACCACATTCAGCTCCGGCACCAGCTCTGCGCCATGGGTGCCGGGCTTGAATGTTCTCGTCCCTGGGGATAAATTGTTATGCCGGATGTAAACGACCCAAAGCTCCTCCCGGGCCGCCCAGTCGATGGCTTCATTGACCCTTCCGATGATCTCCCGGTAGTTTTTCGTAATGTCATTCTGAAGGTCGATCACCACCAGCGCGCTGTTTTTCATCATAGCTCCTCCTGTATGCTTCTGGCCCTGCTGCAAAGCCCCGCTCAAAGCAGCAAACGCAGCACAAGCCGATTTTCCCGGGCTGCACTGCGTCTAAGCGTCTGGCATTTTGATCTCTTTGATTTTTCCGTCTCCGAACCGGATCACGCAGGTATATCTGCACTTCGGGCAGAACAGAGGAAAATCCTCCAATACCGTATGCGGCCGTACCTGCGTCCTTGTTTTTTCGCCGCAGCTGGGGCAGCGAAGCCAATCCAGCTTCACGCTCCGTGCTTCAGCCATTGCCCTCACCTGCCCTGTTCCGCAAACTCATATCTGCTCCTTCTCCCCGTCGGGGCCACCGCCCGTAAGACGCAAGCCGCATAAAGCCGCTGCGCTGTCTTTGGGCTCCACAACGATATAAATGTTGGCGGGAAGCAGCGTCCCGGTTTTCCATACCGCTTCAAAGTCCGCCGTCGTCATCACCCGATTGTATTGCGCGTCTGACGCATTGGCGTTTTCCGCAAGGGAATCCGCCAGATAAATGTGCTGCTCGTCATAGCCGACAGCGACGGCATAGTGCGTATCGCCCGGGATACGGATGAACACGATGATGGGATGTCCCGCCGTGAGCCGCCGCTTCAATGTGCCGATGCTTCCGTGGCAGGCCATCGCCCGATACCCATGCCGCGCAAAAACCTCCGTGATGCTGTTGGCAGAGACGAAGCCAAGCGGCCGCTTCAATTCCGGAAAGAGCGCTTCGCCCTCTGCCGCTTCCCCGAAGTGCCGCAGAAGATAAGCGGCGGCATAGGCCGCGCATTTTCCGTCGGTCTGGAGGTCGATGCGGTTTTCTGCACCGGCGCAGAAAAACTCCGGCGGATAGGAAAAGGCGCCGATCGGGTCCTCCGGCGGGCTTATGTATGCAAGAAAGCACACCGCCGCAGCTGCGGACAGGATCACGGCGATCATTGCGGCGGTCAGCCCTGCTTTTCGGATCCGCATCGTTCCCGCTCCCCCGTCCATGTTATTCTCCGCGCTTCAGCCATTGCTCTCCTCCTGCGCGGCCAGGATCGCCCCTCGATACGCCTGCTCCAAATGGGACCGGATAAGCTCCTCGTCGCACTTCAGCGAATTGTTGGCGATGATGCTTGCATACCCGTGCGCAAAGAGAAAGACGGTCAAAAAGACCTTTTTGGTCTGTTCCATGCTGATGTTCAGGGCTCCCTGCATTGCGGAAAGAACAGGGGTAAGCGGCTCCGCGTCGATCAGCTCAAGCAGCGTCGTTCCGTCAAAAAGATCCGACTGGAAAAGAAAACGGAACAAATGCGGCTCTTCGATGGCAAAACGGATATAATTCATCCCGATCCCCAGCATGACGCCCCTTTGGGGGCGCTTCAGATCCATCAGGTATTCCGAATGATAACGGTCTGCTGCCGCATAGGTCTCCCGCTTCAGGGCTTCGATGGTTTTGAAATGATACATGATGGGCTGCGTGGAGCAATGCAGCCGTTCCGACACCGTCCTTGCGTTGATGTTTTCTGCGCCGGCTTCGCGGGCAACCGCAAAGGCCGCGTCAAGGATCATTTCTTTTGTGACTTTTGCTTTTGCCGGCATGCTCCCGCCCCCACATATAATTTGAATTATATATCATTCGGATTATACATCCAAAGGCGGCGCTTGTCAATCCGTCCGGCGCAAAAATTGCCCGCAGCCGCCCCGCGCGGGACATGGCCGGCCCCTGCAGAAGCCCGGCTGCGCCGTGCGGCTCCCCTTGATGCGGGGCGGAAAACCCATCCTGCGGAACTGCTGCGCCTTCCGGAAAAAGGAAGCCCTCTGAAATCAACGATTTCAGAGGGCTTTGGGGCCGCGCGGCAGGCGCCGAACCTGCGGCAGCCCGCTCCAAGCTTGTCGGGAATCCTTTTCTCTTTTTTCAAAAGGCAGCACCCCGTGACGCCGCATTCGTGAAACCCGGTCATGTTTATCCGTAGTTTGCGAAATTGTATTGAGTATTCGTTCTTTTGGTGCTATAATGAAAATAGTTACATTATAAAAATAGCAAGGAGAGATCACAATGAAAACACAAATGAAATCGAGATCAACCTGACCCACGAGGAAGAAATGCATATCCTGAAGATCCTGGAAAAGGTCAGGGACGCTGCCGATGATCCGGCAACGCTCGCCGAAACGGAAGCGCTGTTCAAAAAGGTCAAAGCACAAATCGAACGCAAATCCAATCAATAAAGCCACATTTCACCGCAGATTCCGGCTGGGTCACAGGCGAAGCATGGATGCCTCTCCGTCGCCTTCCGCGACAGCATCCTTGTTCCCGGCGGTCAGACTACCGTTGCGAACCTGTTTTACGCCATGGGCAGAAAAACCGTAGGCTTGGCCGGCTTGTGGGATGCGTGGCGTTTTCTTGTATAAGGCATTGGCGTTGCGTAATTCCGATTCAAGGAGGGTGCGATTCTATGCATTGTCCGAATTGTGGAAGTCCGGTCAGGATATATGGGTCGCAGTGGGAATGCGGCTGGTGCGGCAACTATGGCGGCTTCCTGCGCGTTCCGGCGCGGAAGCCGGAGCCTGAGCCGGAACCGGAACCCATACCAGATACGCTGCAGCTCCCATTGACGCTTTCTTTTTCCTACCAGGTGGACCTGGCTGAAACATGGAGCAAACTGAAAAAAGCCCTGGATCAGGCTGCGCCCGGGAACGCCCTGCTCTCGCAGCTTCTCGGAAAGCTGCTGCTGCACCACATCTCAATCGGGATCCGGAAAGCAGGCGCTCTGTCGGATGAGAAAAAGGCAGAGGAGCTGCGCGCTTTTCTAAACGATGCCGATGACCTGAATCTGGGCGAAGGTGCAGAAGAGATCATGTGCGCGGCCCAGCAGCGCGTCCTGTTCTGCGAGGAAGCAGCCCTTTCCGAAACGGACTGCGGCACATTCTGGGCGGAACTGCTCTCCTTGCAGCCGACGGAGGATTATTATAACAGAATTCAGCCGGACGGCTTGGAGGATCTTTTCTTCGGCTTGTCTTCCGCCTATGCCTATTTCGGCGGAAAAAAGGATGAGGAGATGGACGAAGCGCAGCGCTACCAGTTTGCGCTGCAGGAAACCTATGATATCCGCCGGCAGAACAAGGCGGTGCTGCATCCGGACGCAGAACGGGCAAAGCGTCTCTTGGCGCAGGGCAAATTCCCGGATTCCGAGGATATTTGCCGCGAGATTTTGCTGGTCGAATATCCGGAAGAAGTCCCGCATGAGACTGCTGAAGACTTTGACGAGCTGTCATGGGAGCGTGTTTTGGACGATGTATTTGCAGACAGCACGGCAAAGGGCATCGAAATGTGGCGGCGGCTTCTGGACATCGCGGGGCCGACGCTGCATGCTGACCCCAAAACAGCCAGAAAGCTGCTTCCGGACTGGGACTGGCTGGAATCTCCGAGCCGCGATCAGGCGCTTCCGCTTTTGCTTGCGCTGGAGGATAAAAGGTTCTTGTCGCAGCTTTTTGAGAGCGCATCCATCGGCAGATTGCAGCTTACCGTTCTGGATGCCTGTCGCGACTGCGGGCAGGAGAAATTGGGAAAGCATTGCCTTGAACTTGCGGTGAAAAATCCATATCTTGAAGAAAACTGGGAAAAACGGTTCAGACGCGTATTTACAACGCCGCCGCGTCCCGCAAGGCCGGATCCGCGATCTTATGCGGCCAGCAAGCCCATTGCAGCCATGAAGCCCCATGATGATCCCTTATATCATTATTGCTCTGTGCTGATCCAGGGAATGCACCGTCCGTATGCCTATCTCACCGGAGGTTTGCCGCTCAAAGTCGGCGATTGGGTCGAGGTGCCGTTTGGCAAAGATGATGTGCTGCAGCAAGGGCAAGTCAAATCTGTTATGGATTGCACGCGCCGGGTCGCGCCCTGGCCGCCGGAGCTGACGAAGACCGTGCTCCGCATCATAGACGCCCCGCCGGCTCCGCAAGCCGCGAAGGCATCCCCTGCCCTTCCCCTGCAAAATGCAGGAGCAGACCAGCCGGAAGCCGGGGCCGCAGCCGCCGCATCGGAGCCGGCGGCCAGCGCAGAGCCTGCGGCGGAAAAGAAGCCCTTCCCTGCGAAAAAAGTGATCGCGGCCGTCCTTGCTGCCGTCGTGCTCATCGGGATCCCCATTTCGCTCATGCTTTATAGCCGGCAGCGGGCAGCGGCTTATGAAGCGGCGCTTCAAAGCATGTCTGCCGGGGATTATGCTTCCGCAAGGCGGAGCTTTTCAAAGCTATCCAGATACCGGGATGCCGCGCCGCTGTCCGTCTACTGTAAATATGCCCATATCTACACCGTCAGGATGGACTATGCAGGCGGGCAGGATGAGCTGGAACGCATTACGCTGCAATATGATACAGGTTGGCAGCAGGATGTTGACGCGCTGGAAGCCCTTGTCAAGGGCTATAAGGCGGAAAAGGACGCCGCCGAGGAGCGGGCCGCAGCAGAAGCTGCGGCGAAGCGCGAGCAGAAGCTGAGAAAGCAGTATGCCGGAAAACTCCCCGTGGAGGGGATGCCCATGAGCTGCCTGAAATACACCTCACTCGGGGCGCCGGATGAAGAGGAAAAGTGTTTGAATTTTGACTATCTGGTGGAAGACCGGCGGTTCATCACCGTCCGGTGGTATGGGCGCAGCGGAGAAGTTCTTGCCGTCGGAACTTGCGATCAGAAAAAAGGCGATCAAGAGTTCATGCTGCGCTCGTTCCGTTATTACGGTTCCTCCACCTCCACCTCCGCCGGCAGCGGCGGGCAGCCCTCCTATTCCGGTGGTGGCGGCAGTCATTCCGGAAGCATCCGGGACGACTATGACAGCCCCGAAGACCTCTGGGAGGACAACCGGGACTGGTTTGAGGATGAGGACGAAGCGTGGGATGAATGGTATGATGATTGAGCGGTAATAGAATATAAAAAGAGCCTCTGTCCAAGATGTATCGCAGGGCTGCAAGCCGGAGAAAGAATCGCAGAATAGCTGTTTTCATAAGCATATATCTGTGATATACTTTCATTTATCATAAAGAACGGGGGGGCTTTCGCCATGTACAACCATCAATTGGACACTTTTATTCAAGTGGCGGATGCCGGGAGCTTTTCCAAGGCGGGAGAGGCAATGTTCATCTCGCCCACGGCGATCATGAAGCAGATCGACCGGCTGGAGGAGACACTGGCGGTGCAGCTGTTTCACCGCACGCCCCGGGGCCTGACCTTGACCAACGCCGGGAAGTCCTACTATCAGGACGCCAGGTACATGATCCAATACGCCAAGGATGCCCAGACGCGGGCGAAAAACGCCATGCAGGATGACCGCAGCATGATCCGCTTCGGCAGCTCCCTGATGACGCCCTGCCAATTTTTGATGGATCTGTGGCCGAAGATCCATGCCGTTGAGCCGGAGCTGAAATTCGAGGTGGTCAACTTTGAGAACACACCGGAAAACGCCCGAAACATTCTGAAAAATCTGGGGACCGGCATTGATGTGGTCGCCGGGATCTTTGATGATACCATGCTGGCCCTGCGGAGCTGCGCCGCATTGGAGCTGATGCGGGTGCCGCTGTGCTGTGCGGTGTCCATTTACCATCCCCTGGCGCAGAAAAAACAGTTGTCGGTCACGGACCTGTATGGAGAGAAGCTGATGATGATGCAGCGGAATTGGAGCAGCTACACCGACCAGCTTCGGGACGAGCTGTGGGCGAACCACCCGCAAATCGAGATCGTGGACTTTTCGTTCTACAATCTGGAGGTGTTCAACCGCTGTGAGCATGACAATGCGCTGATGATGGCCGTTCCGCAGTGGTCGGGCGTTCACCCGCTGCTGAAAATTCTTCCGGTGGACTGGGACTATACCATTCCGTTCGGTCTGCTGCATTCCCCGACACCGTCTGACACCGTCGCAAGATTTTTGCAGACCATGGAAAAAGTATTCCCGCAAACATAAATATTGCTTCTTCCAGAGCATCCGCCTTATGCGGATGCTCTTTGTTTTAACCTTATAGTTAAAACTCATAAACAAAGCGGAACTTCTGTTTTCCGGCGCGATGTTCTACAATAGAAGCATCAAAAAGAAGCTGAGCAGCTGCCGCGCAAACAAAACGCAAAGCACCGCATTGCCTTCGGCATGACCGTCCCGCTTCCTACGGGGCGGCTCGGCAGGGGCGCGGCTTCGGACCCGGCGCCGATACAAACGCCGAGGGCTGGATCCGCGACGCCGCAGCGTTTTGAGAAAAGCAAATGCAGCCATACCATTCAGAAAGGATGCGTTTTTATGAACAACTTTATTTTTGAAAACAAGACCAGGGTGTATTTCGGCAAGGGCGGCG
>USML01000056.1 GCA_900555855.1 uncultured Eubacteriales bacterium
GGTGTTTTTTCCCGGCACATGTCCGTGAAAAAACATCCCATAGGAAAAAGCCTGCGGTTCCGCAGGCTTTTTTGACAAGCTGCAAGGGAGCCTTTTGGCTCCCATGTTTTCTTTTTTGGGGATATTTTTTGGCTTCTTTGGTGATTCTTCCTTGACAGCGGCTTGCGAAAGCTATAGAATATAAGATAGCGTGGCTTGGTATGCCATTTTTTGCATAGCTTTCCGCGCAACAAATCAGGAGGAATAGTGTAATGATACCAACCTATGTCTGGATCATTGCTTTATTTGTTGTCGCCGCCGCATGTATTTTTGCAGGTTATTTTTATCGGAAAAAAGTTGCAGAAAAAGAGATCGGCAGTGCCGAGGATGAAGCAAAGAAGATCATCAACAACGCCATCAAGACCGCAGAAGCCAAAAAACGCGAAGCCATCGTAGAGGCCCGGGAAGAAATTTTCCGCGCCCGCACCGAAAACGAAAAGGAATGTAAGGAGCGCCGCGCCGAGGTCCAGAAGCAGGAGCGCCGCATCCAGCAGAAGGAAGAGGCCATCGACCGGAAGTATGAAAATGTCGAGGCCAAGGAGGAAAAGCTCAGCCAGAAGCTGAAGCAGCTGGAGGAGCAGAAGGAAGAAGTCGCCGCCATCAAAAAGAGCCAGCTGGAGATGCTGGAAAAGATCTCCGGCCTGACCGTTGAGGAAGCCAAGGCCCATCTGGTCTCCCTGGTGGAGTCGGAAGCCCGCCACGACGCCGCCCTGAAGCTGAAGGAGATCGAACGCCAGCTGAAGGATGAAGCCGATTCCCGCGCGCGGGAGGTCATCGCCACCGCCATCCAGCGGTGCGCCGCCGACCATGCCAGCGAAGCCACCGTCTCTGTGGTGCCCCTGCCCAACGATGAGATGAAGGGCCGCATCATCGGCCGCGAGGGCCGCAACATCCGCACGCTGGAGACGCTCACCGGCGTGGATCTGATCATCGACGATACCCCAGAAGCCATCACCCTCTCCAGCTTTGACCCGGTGCGCCGGGAGGTGGCCCGGATCTCTCTGGAAAAGCTCATCACCGACGGCCGCATCCATCCCGCCCGCATCGAGGAGACCGTGGAAAAAGCCCAGCGTGAGGTGGAAGCCACCATTAAGCAGGAGGGCGAGCGGGCCGTCTTTGAGACGGGCGTCCACGGCATCCATCCCGAGCTGGTCAAGCTGCTGGGCCGGATGCGCTACCGCACCAGCTACGGCCAGAATGTTCTGGCCCATTCCATCGAGGTGGCGCATATCGCCGGTCTGCTGGCCGCCGAGCTGAACCTGCCCTCCCAGCAGATCACGCTGGCCAAGCGCGCCGGTCTGCTCCACGATATCGGCAAGGCCGTCACCCATGAGGTGGAGGGCAGCCATGTGGCCATCGGCGTGGATCTGGCCCGGAAATATCACGAGAAGGAGGATGTGATCCACGCCATCGAGGCCCACCACGGCGATGTGGAGGCCAAGACCATTGTGGCCTGTCTTGTGCAGGCGGCCGACGCCATCTCCGCCGCCCGTCCCGGCGCTCGGAGAGAAAATCTGGAAGCCTATATCAAGCGTCTGGAGCGTCTGGAGGAGCTTGCCTCCAGTATGCCCGGCGTGGAAAAGTGCTTTGCCTTCCAGGCCGGCCGGGAGATCCGCATCCTGGTGAACCCCGATCAGGTAAAGGACGACGATATGATCATGCTGGCCCGGGATCTTTCCAAGAAGATCGAGACCGAGCTGAATTATCCCGGCCAGATCAAGGTCCATGTGGTGCGCGAAACCCGCGCCGTGGAATACGCCAAATAAACACCAAAATAGCTATGTATTCGCGCCGGAGCTCTGCTCCGGCGCGATTTCTTTCCTTTTGGCAAGACGCCCTCCCCCTTGCAAAAGGCGGCGGCATCTGGTAAGATAGCATCAGCGGAGCCAAGGAAAAGGAGCTGACCTTTATGTATCTTATCGGCGTCACCGGCGCTTCCGGCAGCGGAAAAACCACGCTGGCCCACCGTCTGCTGGAGCATTTCGGCAATCGAGCCGTTTTGATCTCTCTGGATTCCTATTATAAGGATTTTCCCGATCTGCCCTTTGAAAAGCGGGCGGCGCTGAACTTTGATGCGCCGGACATCCACGACCATGCGCTTTTGGAGCAGGACCTCCGGCAGCTGCTTTCCGGCCATCCGGCGCCCCGGCGGGTCTATGATTTCGTCACCCACCGCCGCCGCCCGGACGACGGTCTGATCCAGCCCCATCCCATCCTGATCCTGGAGGGCATCCATATCTTTGCCCGGCCGGAGGTGCGGGATCTTTGTGATCTGCGGGTCTATACCGAGCTGGATCCGGATGTCTGCATCCTGCGGCGGGTCAAGCGGGATATGGAGGAGCGTGGCCGGGATCTGGACGGCATCACCCTTCAGTATCTCCGCACCGTAAAGCCTATGTATGAGCGCTACATCCGCAATTATCGGGAATGTGCCGACATCGTGGTCCCCACGCTGGTCCACAGCGGCATCGGCGCAGAAATGATCGCACTTTATGTGGAAAACCACCTGAATGATAAAAAAGGAGAACGATAACTATGCTTCTGCAGGGAAAACCGCTGATCTGCATCTCGACAGACGCCGATTCCAAGTCTGATCCCAAAAAGCGGGTGCTGAACAATAATCTGGTCTATGCCCGGGCGGTGGAGGCTGCCGGCGGCATCCCGCTGGCCGGCTCCGAATGCTGCGTGGAGGAAATGGCAGAGCTCTGCGACGGGCTGCTGCTGTCCGGCGGCGCGGATGTTGACCCGGAGCTTTACGGCGAGGAGCCCCTCAACGACACCGTCAAGCCCGATCCGCTGCGCTCCGCCTTTGAAGCGCCGCTGCTCCGGGCCTTTCTCGCCCGGAAAAAGCCCATTCTCGGCATCTGCCGGGGCTGTCAGGTGATCAATGTGATGCTGGGCGGCACGCTGTATCAGGACCTGACCTCCCAGCTGGGCTTCGTCCATTCCAACGGGGAGATCCGCCATCCGCTGTTTGCGGAGGAGGGCTCGGTGCTGGCGCAGCTGTTCGGCCGGGAATTCCGTGTCAACAGCACCCACCATCAGGCCGTGAAGGATCTGGCCCCCGGGCTTCATGTCACCGGCCGCTCCATCGAGGGCATCGTGGAAGCCTTTGAGCATGATACGCTGCCCATCCTGGCCACCCAGTTCCACCCGGAGCGGCTCACCGGCGCCCTGTGGGACGACCGCACGCCCGACTTTGCCCCCTATTTCCGCCATTTCATTGAATTGGTCCTGCAGGACGCCCAGCGCCGTCAGGGCTGATTTGCCCCGTAATTTGCGCATTTTTTACGATATTTTTACCGTCCGCTTGTCAATTTTCGTACAAACGGACGGTTTCTCTTGCACAGCCGGAAAAAATAGGGTATAATATTGCCATCTTGGATCAGGAGGCGAACCCCTATGCTGAAGGAAGTAGAGATCCGCCCGGGCCTTTCCCTGCAATCCGATTCCCGGTTTTTCCCGCTGACGCAGGACAGCGTCCTGCTGGCTGATTTTGCCGCGCCCCAGCTGCGGGGCTGCGGACTGGATCTGGGGATCGGGCAGGGGTTCCTTGCCGCGCTGACGCTGCTCCGCGCGCCCAAGGTCACGCTGGAAGGGCTGGAGCTGATCCCCGAGGCCGCTGCGCTGGCCCAGCGCAATCTCCGGCGGGCGGGCTTTTCCGTCCCGGTGACGGTGGGCGATCTGCGGGCGCTGCCCGCCTTTATGAACGGGCGCTATGACTTCTGCCTTTGCAACCCGCCCTATTTTGAAGCCGCCCGGGGCCGGATCTCCTCCGGCGCGCTGGGCCAGGCCCGCAGCGATGCCGGCGCTTCCGTTCAGGAGGTCTGCTTCTCCGCAAACCGCCTGCTGAAGACCGGCGGCAGGCTCTATCTTTCCTTCCCCGCCGCAAGGCTGGCCGCGCTGTTTTTTGCGCTGGAGCAGATGCGCTTTGCGCCAAAAAGGCTCCGCGCCGTCCAGGAGACTGCCACCGCGCCTGCGAAGCTGGTGCTTCTGGAGGCCCGGAAGCAGGGCGGCGAGGGGCTGACGCTGCTTCCGCCGCTGCTCCTGCGGGAAGAAAACGGCGATCCCTCGCCGGAATACCGGCGGATCTATGAGGTGTGACAATATCATGGAAGAACAAAACAACGCCCCCGGCACGCTCTATGTGGTGGCGACGCCCATCGGCAACCTGGGGGATCTTTCGCCCCGGGCCGCGGAGACGCTGCAGCGCGTGGATTTTATCGCCGCAGAGGACACCCGGGTGGGGGCAAAGCTGCTGAACCATTTCGGCATCAAAAAGCCCCAGATCTGCTATTTTGAACACAACCGCCGCACCAAGGGCGAATATGTGGCGGGCCGCCTTCTGGCAGGCGAAAGCTGCGCCCTGATCACCGATGCGGGCACCCCCGCCATCTCTGACCCGGGCACCGATCTGGTGGCCCTGTGCGCCGGGCTGGGCATTCCGGTGGCCGCCGTCCCGGGCTGCAGCGCAGTGGTGACGGCGCTGAGCATTTCCGGCATGGACTGCGGCCGCTTCACCTTTGAGGGCTTTCTCTCCACCACCCGGAAAAACCGGCTGGAGCACCTGAACCAGGTGAAATATGAAAAACGCACCATGGTCTTTTACGAGGCGCCCCACAAGCTGCTGCGCACCCTGCAGGATATGCTGGACTGCTGGGGCGACCGGCAGATCGCCCTCTGCCGTGAGCTGACGAAGCTCCATGAGGAGTGCTTCCGCACCACGCTGGCCCAGGCCGTGGCGCATTATACGGAAAACGCCCCCCGGGGCGAGTTTGTCCTGGTGATCGCAGGCTGCGCCAACGACGCCATCCCCGCCCCCCAGCCCGATCTGCTGGCGGAGGTGGGCCGGCGCATGGAGGAGGGCCAGCCGCTGATGAGCGCCGTCAAGCAGGTCTCCCGGGAATATAACGCCCCGAAAAACCGGCTCTATCAGCAGGCCCTGGAGAAATACGGAAATGACTGACGCCCGCGCCCTGCTCTCCCCGGAGGTCTATGCCGCCGACGGCATTACCCTGGCCCGGCGGCTTTTGGGCTGCCGGCTGGTGCATGAAACGCCGGAGGGCGCCGCCGGCGGCGTGATCGTGGAAACAGAGGCCTACATGGGCCTTTCCGACGACGCGGCCCACAGCTATCGGGGCCGGCCCGGGGGCCGGGTCAATGTGCAGTATGGCCCCGGCGGCTTCGCCTATATCTATCTGATCTACGGGATGCACAGCTGCATGAATGTGGTGGCCAACGGAGCGGATCTTCCGGAGGCCGTCCTGATCCGGGCGCTGCGGCCGGACCAGGGGCTGGAGCTGATGTATCGCCGCCGCCCCAAGGCAAAAAACGACCGGCAGCTCTGCTCCGGCCCGGGCAGGCTCTGCGCCGCGCTGGACATCACCCGGGCCCAATACGGTCTTTCGCTGCGCGGCCCGGAATTATACATTCTCGACCGGGCCGTCCAGCCGCCCATCACCGCCTCCCCCCGCATCGGCGTGGACTATGCCGTCCGCTGCCGGGACGAGCTCTGGCGGTTCACCATCACCGGCGATCCCTTCGTCAGCCGGAAGCCAAAGGAGGAAACACCATGACAGAATATGAGCTCAACGCCTTCCATTCGGAATTCGACCCGGTGCAGGCCGCAGAGAGCCTGCAGAAGGACAGCTCCCGGGAAGCCAAGATCAAGGTCTTTGCCGTGCTCAAGACCTCCTACTTCCTGGGCTTCACCCGGGGCGAGGGCCGCATCGGCATCATCAACGATAAAAAGGGCAGCGCCTTCGTCGCCCTTTTTACCAACCGGGAGGAGCTGGACAAATGGCCCTTTGAGCGGCTGGGCGTGACGGAGCTGCCCTTTGAAGACGCCCGGCGGCTGGTGCAGAACAACGCCCGGCTGGACGGCATCGTCATCAACCCCTTCGGTCGGGCCATGTTTCTGCGGCGGCCCCAGCTGACGGATATCGAGCTGACCATGCAGTCTGCCCGCACGGGCCCCCGGGAGATCAAGCTGAAGGCCACGCTGGATTATCCGGTGGGCGTTCCCGCCGTGGTGCGGGAGCTGATGCTGACCCACCCGGAGGTCTACCGGGTGTGGCTGGTGGCGGCCCATTCGCAGGGCGAGCATCTGGACCACAAGCTGTTCGTGGTGGATCTGGACGGCAAGCCCGACCAGCTTTTCCCCCAGCTGGCGGAGGTCATCCGCCCCTATATGCGCGCCGGCGAGCAGGTGGAGATGATGAAGGCCGACATCAACCTGCTCCGGGCCGTGGAGCAGGCGGCAAAGCCCCTGTATGTCAAGCCCGAGGAGCGCTGAGCGCTCCCTTCCCCAATCATAAATCAAGCTCCCGCCGCGTGGGCAAGCGCCTTGCTTTGCCCTTCCGCGCGCGGGAGCTTCTTTTTTCGTTTTACGGGCGGAGGGCCCGGTTCAGCCGGACCATGTGGATATGCTCCTCCCAGACGCCGTTGATGGAGAGATATTCCGGGGAGCGGCCCTCCTCGGAAAAACCGCATTTTTTCGCCAGCGCCAGCGACGCCGCGTTCCGGGGCAGGATGTTGGCTTCGATCCGGTGCAGCTGCAGGCCCTGGAAGGCAAACTCCACCACCGCGTTCACCGCCTCCGCTCCATAGCCCCGGCGCAGCAGCGCGCCGTCGGTCTTATAGGCGATAAAGCAGGAGCGAAAGGCGCCGTAGACGATCTCGTTCAGCGCCACGCAGCCGCAGGCCTGCTCCGGCGCTTCCCGGAGGAACATCCAGTAGCGCACGCCCTCTCCCCGGCGGGCGGAGGCCCGCTCCTGCCGCAGGATCTGCCGCTGGCAGGCAAGGGTCAGATATTCCTCCGGGTGGCGCGGCTCCACCTGCTGGAGCCGCTGGGCGTTGCGCCGGTAAAACGCCAGCACCGTCCCCGCCATCCGCGGGTGGGCCGGCCGCAGGAGCATCCGCGGCGTTTCCAAAACAGGCATGGAGATCATGCGCGTCCCTCACTTCGGGCCAGCAGCCGCAGGATATCGTCCATGGTGCGGGCCAGATTTTCCTCCGCATGGGCCGCGCTCTCCCTGAGGGGCTGGGGCTGGCGGTTGATGGGGAAAACGGCGGTGATGCCGCAGCGGTAGATCGCGGCCATATCGCCCCGGACGCCGCCCACCACGGCCACCACCGGCACGCCCAGCGCCTTGGCCCGCCGGGCCAGCGCCACCACGGCCTTGCCCCGGAGGGACTGATCGTCCAGACAGCCCTCTCCTGTGAAGATCATCGCCGCGCCCCGGGCCAGCGCCTCAAAGTCCGCCAGATCCAGCAGCGTATCCATGCCGGGCCGCAGCCGGCCGTCCAAAAAGGCGCAAACGCCAGCGCCCATGCCCCCTGCCGCGCCGCCGCCGGAGATCTCCTGAAGATCCTGCCCCGTCTGCGCCTGCCAGACGGCCCGCAGATGCTGCAGCCCGGCCTCCAGCCGGGCCGTCATGGCCGGATCCGCGCCCTTTTGGGGCGAAAACATCGCCGCCGCACCGGCAGGGCCGCAGAGGGGACTGTCGATGTCGCACAGGGCCGTCAGCTCCGCCTCCCGCAGACGGGGATCCAGACCGGAGAGGTCGATGGACGCGATGCGCTCCAGCGTCCCGCCGGTGGGAACGAAGGCCCGGCCCTCCCCATCCAGAAACCGTACGCCGCAGGCGGCGGCCATGCCGCAGCCACCGTCGTTGGTGGCGCTGCCGCCCAGCCCCAGCAAAAGCCGTTTCGCCCCCCGGTCCAGCGCAGAGCGCAGCAGCTGCCCCACGCCGTAGGTGGTGGTCTTTTCCGGATCCTTTTGGTTGCCGGCCAGCGTCAGCCCGGCACAGGAGGCCATGTCGATCACGGCGCTGCCGTCGGAAAGCAGACCGTAGACCGCTTTGACCGGCGTGCCCAGCGGGCCGCAGACCGTCTCTGCCCGGGTCTGCCCGCCCAAAACGGAGAGAAACGCCTCCGCCGTGCCCTCGCCGCCGTCGGCCGCGGGGATGCATAAGACCTCCGCCCCGGGAAACTGCCGGAGGATCGCCTTGTCCATCACCCGGCACACCTGCCGGGCGGAAAGCGTCCCCTTAAAGGAATCGGGGATCACCAAAAACCGCGCCATCTGATCGCCTCCCATGCGCTTTTGCCCCTATTTTACCACAGAAGCCCCGAAAAAGGAACCGAAAAAGGCGGCGCAGAAGCGCGCCGCCGGGAAAAGTTCGGTTTTTTACTTCAGCTCGTGGATAAAGATGCCAGAGAGCAGCTTTGGCTCGAACCAGGTGGATTTCGGGGGCATGATGCGGCCGCTGTTGGCGATGGACATCAGATCCTCGATGGAGGTGGGGCACATGGCAAAGGCCACGGCCATGCCCTCGTTCACCCGGCGCTCCAGCTCGCCCAGGCCCCGGATGCCGCCGATAAAATCAATGCGCTTATCGGTGCGGGGGTCGCCGATGCCCAGGATCGGCGTCAGCAGATTGTTCTGCAGGATGGAAACATCCAGCTGCGCCACCACATCCTTCTCGTCGAAGGTGCCGGGCTTTGCCGTCAGCAGCCACCACTGGCCGGAAAGATACATCCCGAAGGTGTGCTTCTCCGTGACATGGGGCGCCTGTGCGCCCAGCTGGGCCACTTCGAATTTCTCCGCCACCTTCGCCAGAAACTCTGCCTCAGAATTGCCGTTCAGGTCGGCCACCACCCGGTTATAGTCCATGATGGCCAGCTGCTCGTCGGGGAACAGCACGCAGAGGAAGAAATTGAACTCCTCGTCGCCGGTGTAGTCCGGGTTCTGCACCCGGCGCTTCCGGGCCACGCGCACGGCGCTGGCGCAGCGGTGATGGCCGTCGGCGATATACAGGGCGGGGATGGCGGCGAAGGCGCTTTGGATGGTCTCGATATCCTTCTGGTCGTCGATGATCCAGCAGGTCTGCTGAACCTTGTCGCCCATAAAGTCATAGACCGGGGCCTTCTTCATGTTCTTTTCCACCACGGCATTGATGGCGTCGTTGGCGCGGTAGGTCAGGAAGATGGGGCCGGTGTTGGCGTCGCAGAAGTCCACATGGTTGCAGCGGTCGTCTTCCTTCTTCGCCAGCGTCAGCTCATGCTTCTTGACGATGTCGTTCCTGTAATCGTCCACGCTGGCGCAGGCCACGATGCCCACCTGGGCGCGGCCGTCCATCACCTGCTTGTAGATGTAATAGCAGGGCGCTGCGTCCTTGATGTAAACGCCCTCCTGCTTCATCTGGTTCAGGCGGGAAGCGGCGGTCTCATAGACCTGCTGGGAATACATATCCACATCCTCCGGCAGGTTGACCTCGGCGCGGTCGATGCGCATGAAGGAATAGGGGTTGTCCTTCACATAGTCCCGGGCCTCCTTGGAGTTCATAACATCATAGGGCAGCGCGGCCACCTTGTCCACCAGCTGGGGGACGGGGCGCACGGCACGGAAGGGGCGTACAATAGCCATTGTCTGTTCCTCCTGCTTTCTGATCAGAATGTGAAATGGGTGATGATATCCACGATCTCCGCGCCGATGCGCTTCTGGGCCTCGCCGGTGGCGGCGCCGATATGGGGCGTGCAGGAGACCATGGGATGGCTGTAAAGCGCTGCATTGGTGGCGGGCTCGTCGGCATAGACATCCAGACCGGCGGAGCGGACCTTGCCGGAGTTCAGCGCGGCCAGCAGGGCCGCTTCGTCCACATTGGTGCCGCGGGAGGTGTTGATGATGGTGACGCCGTCCTTCATTTTGGCGATGGTCTCGGCGTTCACAAAGTGGCGGGTGCTGTCTAAAAGCGGCATGTGCAGCGAGATGATGTCGCACGCTTTGTAGAGCGTTTCGTTATCCACATAGGTGCAAAGTCCCTTGAGCGACGGGTTTTCGCGGATGTCGCTTGCTAAAATGCGGCAGCCGAAGCCGCTCAAATTTTTGATGACCGCCGCGCCGATCTTGCCGGTGCCGAGGATGCCGACGGTGAGGTTGCGCAGCTCGCGGCCCTGAAGACCCGCAAGGGAGTAGTCGTTGACCTGCGCGCGCCACAGGGCGGGCTTATACTTGCGCAGGCTAAGGAGCATGAGCATGACGGTGTAATCCGCCACGCCGTTCGGCGCGTAGTTCGAATTGCACACCTTGAGGCCGAGTTCTTTTGCGGCGGTGAGATCGATGTGGTCGGCACCGATGGTGCGCGTGGAGATGTATTTTACGCCGCGCTCCTTGACGGCGGTGAGCAGGGCGCGGTCAAAACGTGTGCGACCGAGTGTTGTGACGCCCTCGGCCCCGTTTACCGTATCGATGTTTTCGAGCGTCAGGTTGTCCTCTGCTTCGGTGAGCTCCACGCCGAGCTTTTCGGCGATGAAGGCAAAGTCTTTCTGTTCGTCCCGGCGGACTTCATAAGCGGCAATTTTCATTTTTATATTCCTCTTTTCGGTAATGCGCAAGCGGGTTACAACGTCTGCTTTTGCGCGTTGAAGTGCTTACACCACAGCGCTTTAGTGCGAATTTTCGTGTATTAGTGTGTTACTATGTGATTATTATATATGCTGCGGTTTTTCACGTCAAGAGGGGAAAATGTTTAGAATACAGGTTGTATCTGTGCGGATTTTGTGCTAAAATGACTGTGAAATAAAACGAATGAAATCAGGTGCTTTATATGACGGACTGGGAAATAAAAGTGCATAATTTTATGTGCCTCAATAAATTGGTGAAAAAGGGCGAGATCGTGTTTACGGGCTCCTCGCTGTGCGAGCTGTTCCCGATCAGCGAGATGCTGCAAAACTTGGAGTCGCGCATCCGCGTGTACAACCGCGGCATCGGCGGCGACGTGACGGACGGACTTTTGGAGCGCATGGATGAATCGATTTTTGACCTCGAGCCGAAAAAGGTGTTCATCAACATCGGCACAAATGACATCAGCCGCCCGGAATATAAGCGCGAGCGATTGATGAGCCAGTACAGAAAAATTTTGATGCAAATTCAGGCGCGTCTGCCCGAGACGAAAATTTACGTGATGAGCTATTACCCCGTGAACCGCGAGCTGCCCGGCGCAGACCCGGAAGCGGTGAAGGCACAGTTCGGCGCGCGCACAAATGCGGAGCTGAAAGAAGTGAACGCCGAAGTGGAAAAAATGGCAGAGGAGCTCGGCTGCACATACATCAATGTGTTCGACTGTCTGCTGGATGAAAAGGGCAATTTGAAAGCGGAATACACCATTGAAGGTATGCACATGTACGCAAACGGCTACGCGGTGGTGCTCGAAAAGCTGATGCCGTATCTGTTGGAGGAATGAACCCTTTAGAGGAGGTTGTTTTGTATGATCAACGGTATTGAAAAGAAGAACATTTCCGTAAAAGAACTGAAAAAAGACGGGCGGTACTTAAACGCCGCGCTGTACACGCCGAAGACGGAGCCGGGCAAAACGTACCCGCTGGTTCTGTTTTTGCACGGCGCGGGCGAGCGCGGGGACGATTTAAATTTGGTGCTCGATTTCACGCCGGGCGCGGACACATTTATGACGGACGCGTGGCAGGCGGAGCACCCGTGTTTTGTCCTCGCGCCGCAGTGCCCGGAAAACCAGTGCTGGGTGCCGTATGTTGATTTACTGGCGCAATCGCTGCTTGAGATGGCGGCGCAGTACCCCGTGGACATCTGCCGCTTGTACGTGACGGGTGTTTCCATGGGCGGCGCGGGCACGTGGGAGCTGCTCACGCGCTACCCGCATAAGATCGCGGCGGCCATGCCGATTTGCGGCTATGCGGAGCCGTTTAAGCTGCGCGCGGCAAAAGATGTGCCTGTGTGGGCGTTCCATGCCGAAGACGACCCTGTGGTGCCGGTGACGGGCTATTACCACTCGCCGCACGGCGCGGTGGGTGTGGGCTCGCGTATGGCGATGTCCTCGCTGCGCTCCTCCGGCAACCGTGACGCGCACTACACGGAGTATCCCGCGGGCGAAATGGAAAACGTGTACCACACGCACCCGCACGGTTCTTGGACGGCGGCGTACCAAAACAAAGAAGCGCTGGAGTGGATGTTCGGCAAAACGCGCTTTGACCGCTATGAAATCGAGTTCATCTGTCCGGGCGTGTTCTATATGGAGGACTACAACAACGACTCCATGTACCTTGTGGAGGGCAAAGAAAAGGCGCTGCTTATCGATACCGGCCTTGGTGGCGGCAACGTGAGGAAAATGGCGGAGAGGTACTGGGAAATAATGCTGGCGAGGGCCACACCGGCCACGTCCAGATCGCACACAATGACAAACACCAGATTCAGCACCACATTGACGATGCCGGAAAACAGAAGGT
>USML01000057.1 GCA_900555855.1 uncultured Eubacteriales bacterium
CTGCATATCGTCGGCAGCGTCAGATGTGTATAAGAGACAGGCAAGGCGCCATCAGGGCGAGCCGGTGACTGCGCTGCCTGACGGCATAGATTGAAGCATATCTTTTTTGCCCGCGCTCCGGGGGCTTGCGCTTGTGCGCCCTTTCCGGAAGGACGCTTGGATCACAATGCTTCAACCCTGCACCGCCGGAAAAAGTATACCACAGCTTCCGCAAAAAATCTTCCCCACAAACAGCGAATGTGCGGTCAATGAGGGAGAAAATGCACTTCAGATGCACTTTTGCGCCGGCCTGTGATGCTGCGGCAAGTAGGCTGCGCATCGCATCCTGTTTATCGCCCTTGCCGGTTTTGCCTTTCTGCGGCAGGCGACCGCCTTCCGGAATTGAATATCCGGAAATGATCTGCTATACTTGCATTGATACAATTCGCATCAGCGATGCTGATCAATTGGTATTCGCGGAGGTGCCAAGCATGAATGACAGCAGAGATTTCAAAAAAGAGTATGATGTCTTTTTGCAGAAGGTTCCGTATCAAACGGCGGTGGTTGACGACATAAAAGTGAGATACCAATATGGCGGCAAGGATGGCGCTCCGGTCATTCTCTTTTTTAGCGGATTAGAGATGCAGGAAATGTGGATGCCGTATGCCGAACGGCTTGGGAAGAAATACAGATTTCTGATTTATGAATATCCCTTCCATACGGTCCATGCAGACGAGCAGATCGACTTTGCTGCAAAGCTATTGAAGGCACTGTCCATTGAAAGGGTGATCCTGATCGGCGCCAGCGATGGCGGCGTATATGCCCAGATCTTTGCAAAAAGACACCCGGGATCCGTTTCGGCCATGATCCTGACGACCACCTTGACGGTGGATTCCGATTATGTCAGAGACATTCGGAAAGAGCGCTTTTCAGCGCCGATGTTCCTTCTTTTATTGAAGCTGGTCCCCGCAAAAACGGAAAGGACTATCCGCCTTTCAAGGAACGGGATTTTGCGTATCTGCGGGGAAAAATACAGGTTCTCCTTCCGGAAAAAGATATGTTCAAAAAAGAGGATCAGGACCGCCTTGCGGAGCTGTTCGGAAAGCTGGATGCGGAAATTCTCCATGTTCCGGGCGGACACGCAGGCTTTATCGTTCAGGCAGAGCGCTATATGGATCGGATGGAAGCGTTTTTGGAGAAACATGGATCCCAGTGCCGATCTGTGTGAAAAGAAAGACCGTCTTATGAAAAATGTGCGGCCGATCAAGCAAACAAGAAAGAACGGAGCGCCCGAGGGCGCTCCGTTTTGCATTAGATTCCGCGATGGCCGGCGCGTGGCTTTTCTGCGATCAGCAGGAAGCGGTGGATCCGGCCCTCCAAAACGCCCTTTGCCTCCAGCTGCTGCTGCGCCAGCAGCAGCCGGTCGAAGCAGGCTTCCACGCTGAAGCCGGGGAATTCCCAGGAAATGATCCGGGCAAACCACACCAGCGCGCCCACATCATAAAACCGGATGGGACGGAAGACCTCCTCGCCCCGCAGGACGGTAAAGCCCTGGTCGGCAAAGCGCTGCTTCGTCCGGGCAAGATACTGCTCCGGGAAGGGGAGCGCCGTCTGCCCCGGCAGCAGGAGCTGCACCAGCTCCCGGTCATTTTCTGCGCCCACCTGCTGGGTAAAAAAGCGTCCGCCGGGCTTGAGCACCCGGAAGATCTCCGCCGGGGCCAGGTCGCCGTGGCGGTTCAGCACCAGGTCAAACTGCTCCGAAGGAAAGGGCAGCGGCCCTTTGCCGTCTGCGGGACGAAAATCAATGCCCAGAGGCGTCAGCGTCCGCTGGCACAGGGCCACATTGGGCGGATAGCCCTCGGTGGCGGCGGTGTTGGCATAGGGATGGCCCAGCGACAGCAGGAATTCGCCGCCGCCGGTGTCGATGTCCAGAATGCGCTGCTCCGGCGTCAGCGCCTGCCGCACCAGCGTCTCATAGCTCCAGGGCAGATCCTCCTGCTCGGTGTAGCGGCCGGCGATGTGGGAAAAATCCCAGCCCTTGATGTGGGCCTGCCGCTCTTCCTCCAGCCACAGACGCTTCCATTCCTCTGCGGTTCTGTTCATGCTTTTCATAAAAATCGCTCCTTTTGATCCAAATGGCTTTCGGGCAAAAGGAAAACCCGGCGCAGGGACTGACAGCGAAAAAAGCTTGCGCTGCCCGATACGGTCTGCTGTCAGAAAGATTTCCGCACCGGGCGGTTATCTCGGATAAACACCATCCCAACGATCCTTTCTTACTGCGGCGGCTTACACTTGGAGCAGGGGGTATAGCCCCTGCTTTTGGCGTCCTGCAGTGTAACGCCGATCTTGCTCTTTTTCAAAAACGCGCAGGAGCCGCGATGATATTTTTTGCCGCTGACGGTGATATAGACCTCTGCGGCGGTCTCCTCCGGCGCCGAGGGCTGCGAAGCATCTTCCGGCTCCGCCGGGAGCGGCGTTTCCGGGGCTTCCTCCGGCTCTTCCGGCTCCTGCGCCGGCGGAGTCTCCGGGACCCGGGCCTCCAGCGCCGCCAGATATGCCGCGCGGGCCTGCGCCGCTTCTGCCTCCTGCTTTTCATAGCCGGCAGAATAGCCGGTGGAGTAGCCGGTCTCATAGCTTTCCGCCACGCCGGAGAGCAGCGCGTCCCGAGTCTCCTGAACGCCCTGACGGTAGCCCTCCGCCGTGCCGGCGTCATAGCCATGCTGATAGTCCTCCTCCGGCTGACCGGCAGTCTCGGCGGCCCCGTCGGAATAGCCGGACTGATAGCCCTCCTCATAGGCCCGCTGCCGCAGCTGCAGCAGGTCCGCTTCCGTATAGCGCTGGCCGCAGCCGCAGCAAAGCAAAAGCAGCAGCGCCGCCGCCAGCCGGAAAAGCGCACGGCTTCGCTTCATTTCAAAGACCACCTTTCCGCAGAGCATTCAGAACATGATCCCGGGCCGCGGCGCGGGCTTAATAGATATAATCGAACCGCAGGCCCAGCACATCCACCGTATCGCCCTCCCGGATGCCCCGCTGCTCCAGCATATCAAACACGCCGGCCTTGCGCAGCGTGCGCTCAAAATACATCCGGGATTCATATTCGTCAAAGTTCACGGAGCCCACGATCTTTTCCACCCAGGCGCCGCTGACATAAAAGACCGCGTCGTCGCCCCGGCGGATCTGGATGTCCCGGGGGCCCTGCTCCCGGATGGGCTCGTCCAGCGAAAGCTCCGGCTGGAAGACCTCCACCGGCGGCAGCTGCTGCAGTTTGTTCCAGACGGCGAAGACCAGCTCCCGCACGCCCTGATTGGTGGCGGCGGAGATCTCATACAGCGGGCAGCCCAGCTCCTCCGCCCGTTTTTTCAGGCGGGTCAGATTATCGCTGCCCTCCGGCAGCAGGTCGCATTTGTTGGCGGCGATGATCTGGGGCCGCTGGGCCAGGACGGGGCTGTATTGCTGCAGCTCCCGGCGGATGGCCTCCAGGTCGTCCACGGGATCCCGGCCCTCGCTGCCGGCGGCGTCTACCAGATGCACCAGCAGGCGGCAGCGCTCGATGTGCCGCAGAAAGTCGTGCCCCAGGCCGGCGCCCTCGGAAGCGCCTTCGATGATGCCGGGGATGTCGGCGCAGACGAAGGAGGAGCCCTCCGCCACGAACACCACGCCCAGATTGGGCTGCAGCGTGGTGAAATGATAGTTGGCGATCTTGGGGCGGGCGGCGGAGATCATGGAGAGCAGCGTGCTCTTGCCTACATTGGGAAAGCCGATGAGCCCCACATCCGCGATGAGCTTCAGCTCCAGCACCAGAAACCGCTCGTCGCCCTCCTGTCCGGGCTTGGCGAAGCGGGGGGCCTGACGGGTGGGCGTTGCAAAATGGGCGTTGCCCCAGCCGCCCTTGCCGCCCCGGGCAGCGATAAAGGGCTTGTCATCGGACATATCGTGGAGCAGCGCGCCGGTGTCGCCGTCCCGGATCAGCGTCCCCAGCGGGACCTTGATGACGGTATCCGCACCGTCCTTGCCGAAGCAGCGCTTGGTGCCGCCGGGCTGGCCGTCCTCGGCGGTATATTTCCGCTTATAGCGAAAGTCCAGCAGCGTGGCCATGTGGGGGTCGGTGACAAAGACGATATTGCCGCCCCGGCCGCCGTCGCCGCCATCGGGTCCGCCGGCCGCCACATATTTTTCCCGGTGGAAGCCGATGTGGCCATCGCCGCCGCGGCCCGCCTTGATCCTGATTTTCGCAACATCTACAAACATATTTTTTCATCCTTTTCGCGCTGTGTTTCTTTTATTATATCAGTATAGCACGGTTTTCCCGGAATTTCCAGAAAAATCGAGGGGTTCCATGCCGCTTCATTTTCGAAAAAATAAAGATACTTATCAGCCAGCATATTGTTTTTCGCTGAAAAATGTGGTAAAGTGAATGCGTAAAAATGGATGCGAATAGCAAAAGGCCATGGCCTTTTGCCGCTTTCACCTTTGTGAAAGCGGCAAAATTGCAATCATTTCAACAAGGGAGGACGAAAATGCGGAAACGAAACAGGATCCTATGCGTGCTGATGGCGGCGCTGCTGGCCGCGGCGCTGAGCCTGCCGGCGGCAGCCGAGGGGACCAGCCTGATCATCAGCGCACCGGAGGCTCTGCCCGCCGTTGGCGAGACCTTTACCGTCACGGTGCGGATCTCCGGCAATCCCGGCCTGTGCGCGGCACAGTATACCCTCGCCTTTGACCCGTTGGTGGTCCGCTGCGAGAGTGCTTCCGTGGGTGAGCTCCTGCGGAACACCTTCTCCGCCGCCAACCCCAACGGGACAGACGGCCCCATCGTTGCGGCGGCCACCGTGACCCCCGCCACCGGCGACGGCTCGGTGGGCGTCTTCACCTTTCAGGTGCTGAAGGCGGGGGAGACGGACTTTACCCTGCAAGACGCCATCTTCAGCGGCGCAGACGGCGCGCCGATCCGTACCAATATCACCTCCGTCCCGGCAGAGGACAAGCCCGGCCAGCCGGATCAATCTGCCCCCGGCGGCGAGACCGGCCAGACCCCCGGAAAAGACCCTGCGCAGCCGGATCAGTCCGGCCAGCCCCTCCCGGCGGAGCCCTTGTTTACCGATGTGCCCCAGAGCTTTTGGGGCTATGAGGCCATTCAAAAGGCGGCGCAGCTTGGTCTGGTCAACGGCGTGGGCGAGGGCAGATTTGCCCCGGAGCGCAAGCTGACCCGGGCGGAATTTGTCACCATGCTCTGGCGTCTGGCGGGCCAGCCCGCCGCAGGCGCAAAGGCCGATTTTACCGATGTCCCCGCGGAGATCTGGTATCGGGCGGGCCTGGATTGGGCGGCGGAAAAGGGCTATGTCACCGGCAACGGCGGCCGCTTTAAGCCGGAGGATCAGATCACCCGGCAGGAAGCCGTGACCATTCTCTTCCGCTACAGCGGCGGGCAGAGCGGCATGGAGACCATGTTTTCCGCCATTTATGCCGATCAGTTTTCCGACAGCGGCGCGGTGGCCTCCTGGGCGAAAAGCGCCATGGATTGGGCCATTTACAACAGCGTGATCCAGGGCGCCGGCGGCCGGCTGAACCCCACGGGGACGGCCAGCCGGGCGGAAATCGCGGCGATCTTTGTCCGTTACGCAGAAAAAGCATAAAATAAAAATAGATCAGAGGAGGAGAAACATGAAAAAATTGCTGCGGACTCTTTTACTGGCGGCGGCGCTGACGGCGCTTCTGTGCGTGAGCGCTCTGGCGGCAGACAGCGCGGTCTCCAATGTCAAGGGCGGGATCCTGCCGTTGGACGGTAGCGGAAAACAGATCACTGCTGATGAAGGCAAATACACCGGTGCGGTGCAGTTTGACCTGACGGCAACGGAGGGCCTGACCAACGGCAGCCAGTATCTGGTGCTCATGCTGAAAGACGCCGGGGAAAACCCCGTCCCCACGGCGGAAAACATCTATTACATCAACCAGAAGGCGGCCGCTGCAGACGGCAAGCTCGCTTTTACCAATGCCGGCGGCGATTCCGTTTATCCCATGGATCTGGTCAATGGGACCTATTCCATCTATATCGTGGGCGAAGGCAAGAACTTTAACGCCGCCAAGGCAGACGCCAGCTTCACCTATGAAGCCGGGTATACGCTGGGGGATGTGGATGGAGACGGAATTGTTACGGCAACGGACGCTCTGTTTGCGCTTCAAATGGCGGTTGGCCTTAGTCAGCCGGATGGCTCAGAATGGAGCGCAGTTCAGCGACTGGCCGCAGAAGTGGATGGCGAGATACCTGTAACAGCGACTGATGCATCACTTATACTGCAGGCGGCGGTCGGCCTGTATGATTTGACTCGATAAATAGGAGGAAACGGTTATGAAAAAACTCCTTGCACTTTTCCTTGCGATTTCGATGACTTTCAGTTTGATTATTATGCCGGTGAGCGCAGCGGATAAGCTTACTGTGTCTTTGGATCAAGCTGAAGTTGAAGCAGGAAAAGAAGTAAAAGTAAACTTGAATGTGAGCAACAATCCGGGATTAACTGCGCTTACAGTAAGAGTCTTTTATAAAAAAGATGAGCTTACTTGTACGGGAATATCTACCCAAAAGCAGAGTGATAACAACTTCACAGCGTGGAAGCAGTTTGAAAAAGAATTGGCCACATTGGAGGAAGAAGAAGAACAGGGAAGAAAGGTAAGCGTAGAATTCAATAAAAATGATACAAGCGCCGCAAACCTTTCTGAAGAGAGAAAAAATGCCGGTTGGGCATTGGCAAATTTTGCTTATATCGTTAG
Source organism: uncultured Eubacteriales bacterium (assembly GCA_900555855.1). Lineage (GTDB taxonomy): Bacteria > Bacillota > Clostridia > Oscillospirales > Butyricicoccaceae > UBA4644. Next base: position 6,745 of record USML01000057.1, read on the forward strand.
CAAGACTGTTTTTGACAAAAATGGTGTAGTTGCATGCCTGACATTCAAAGCGGCGGAAGGCTTGGAGTCTGGTACGACTCCGATCGAGATTGAAATTGTTAAAGCGTCTGGTGAGAAAAATGTTACATTGGAAACTGCGAGCCTGAACAGCAGTCTCACCATCAACGGCGTTGCTCCCACGCTGGGCAAAGTCACGCTGTCCCCCACCTCTGCTCAGGTCAATGGAACGACCGGTGCGACCGTAAACGCCACGGCGACCTCCACCAGCAATAAGGACATCACCGGTCTGGTCACATGGTCTATTTCCGGTGGTGAAAACAGCGGCGTGAGCATCAATGCAGCGACCGGCGAGATCACCGTGGGTGCAAAGGCCAAGGATGACCACTATATCGTCACGGCGACGGCTATTGACGGCAAGACCCAGGGCGCGGCGCAGAACGCCACCCTGACGGTCACCCGCGCACTGTCGGGTTATAAGATCACGGTCACGCCCCTTTCGAAAGCTATGATCATTCCCACCAGTGAAGAGATTACACAGCAGTTCACCGCCACTGCCGTGGATCGGTATGATGACGAAGTGACCAGCGGCTTTACCTGGTCGCTCAACCCCAGCGACATTGAGGGCGTGAGCATTGCGAAAGACGGCACCGTCACGGTGACCGCTGGGGCGAAGGATGCGATTTCGGACCGGCAGGAGTTCTCCGTTATCGCGACGCTGGACAATAGCCCCGGCAAGCCCTACGGCCAAGCCATCCTCGTTGTCAAACGGGATAGCGATCGCGTCCCCACCTCCGTCGTGATCTCCGGCGGCCCCAAAGGCTCCACGCTGGCCGTGCCCAAGACCGGCACTGCCAACGCCACCTACACTGCCACGGTCTACGATCAGTACGGCACGGAGATCGCGGATCCCGGCGCGATCAGCTGGTATCTGGAGGCTGATGACGAGAGCCAGCCGTTCGGTACTGGAAATGAAAGCCAATTCATCGTGATGAAGGAGTTCGCCCAAACCTTTGCAGAGGGCAGTACCAGTCGGGATGTCACCGTCAAGGCCACCTGCGGCGGTGTGTTTGCCACCACGACCCTCACCCTCACCCGCGAGAAAGCCACGGTCACGACGCTTAAGATCACCGGCTCGGACACGCTGGAGGTGCCCACAAAGAGCGAATATCCGAATGGCCAGATCACACCCTACTCGGTCACGATTTACGACCAGTATGGTGTAGAGATGAATAGCAATGGTTACAGTATTGGCAGAGAGCTGGCGCCCACTGGTGTGTCGGATGTCATTTTCCAACCTGACGGCGTCAAGGTCACCTGCTATGCTGCCGGAAACCAGTTTGACCAGAATAACGCGCTGACCTTCACCATCAAGGCATCTTGCGTCGGTAAAGAAGCCACCAAGACCATCACCCTCAAGCGCGAGCCGTCGGTGGCGACAGCGATCGCCTATGGCACTGGTATGACAAACCCCGTGGTTCCTACGAATGAAACTCCGGTGTCCGCAAATGTTACCCTTGCGGTCGAAGATCAATACGGCGTGCCCATGAATAGCGCCACAGTAGAACCGGATGGCGATTTGCCCGTTGGCTTTATATGGCAAGAAGGAAGCCTGCGGGTCACCAAGGCTGCTGTCGCACATTTTGACGGCGAGCGCAAGAATGCGGTTCAGGTCTCCGTCGACCTGAAGTGTGGCGAGTCTGTGAAGAACACCGTCAAGCTGTGGCTGGAGCTTGCCGCGGCGCAGATCAACAAGGATAGCGCCGAGATTACCGGCCAGGCGAGCATCGCCAAGCCCAAGGGCAATACGCCGAATACCGCGGAGTACAGCATCAGTGATGTGATCAAGGATCAGTACGGCCTGCGGATGCAGAATGTCGATCGCAGCAAACTGTCTTTGAAGCTTTATTCCGATGCGGCTTGCGGGAACGAGGTCACAAATGACCCTGTGACGCTTTCCGGCAATACCATCACCGTCACCAGCGGCGCTGAGGTGGACACCAAGTATTACCTCAAGGCGTATTATAATGATCAGCCTTGCTCTGATGCAAAGACCATCACCATCACCAATAAGCAGGAGGGCGCTCCCCTGACCGTGGTGCAGGGCGATATCACTTACGGCGAGACGGTCAGCCCCAGCGTCAGCAACACGCCCGCAGGCGCCGGCACTATCACCTATACCTATGTGGGCCGGGACGGCACGACTTACAATTCTTCCGATGCGCCCACCAACGCCGGTAAGTATACCGTCACCGCCACCTGCGAAGACGCGAATTATATCTACACCGGCTCCGTGGATTTCCAGATCCTGTCCAAGGAGATCAAGGTGGACTGGATCGAGCTGACCTACGACGAATACACCTACAACGGCCGGGAGCAGACCGTGAAGTACACCGTCAAGGACGGCAATACAACGCTGGTCGAGGGCACGGACTACACGGTCGAGGGCGACAAACAGACCAACGCCGGCGTACACCTGTTGAAGATCATTGGTACGGGCAATTACACCAGCAACTTTACAGCGGCGGCGGGTGCGCCCAGCGTGAATTGGAACATCTGGGGGCTGCCGGTAAGGATCAATACGGCCACCTTCCAGCCTCGCACCTATGCCAAGGATAATTACTCCGCTGAGTTGGATGCGCTGACGCTGGTAACTGAGGATGGCAGCGCCACGCCCGACACTATGACGGCCGAAAATGGCTTTACCGTCTCCGACATTCGCGTCACCAACAACAATGCGGGCCGGCAGCCGGTCAGCTTCAAAGTGACCCTGACCAACACCAACTATAAGTGGAAAAATGAAACCGGTAACATCTTTAATGTGTCTGAGAGTGCTGGCTACAATGTCATCATCAACAAGATCGGCCACCGGGACGAAACCGTCTCCGTTGGGTGCAAATACGGCAATCAGCTGTCTGTCGATCTCTCCCAGGTTCTGCCCGAGAACTGGAGCGCTGCGGTGGCCATCACCGAGAACACCAATGCGGTTCTTACCGAGATCCATGGCGGTGCGATGTATATCATGGAGCAAGACGGCAAGCTCTGGCTCCAGCTGACGAATGATTCCAACAAGGTCGGCAAGGACGCCACAGTCACTCTCACCGTGAACAGCACCAACTACAATCCGTTCACCATCACCGTCACCGTCACCGCCCAGAAAAAGGAGACGCAGACCGTCACAGCCAATGATCTCAATGTCACCTACGGCGATGCGGGCGTCAAGCTCAATGCCTCCGCGCTGGACAATGCCAAGTTGACCTATCAGGTCACCGAGGGCGCGGATGTGGTCGCCGTAGACGCAAACGGCAATGTGACCCTTCGGAAGTCCGGCACCGCGAAGATCGAGATCTCCGCGGCGGAGACCGAAGATTACGGCACTGCGAATACCACCGTCACCGTCACCGTCGCCAAGCGCAGTCTGACCGTCAAGGCCAACGACCTGACCGCTTATGTGGGCGGACAGCTGCCTGCGCTGGACTATACCGTCACCGGCCTGGTCAGCGGCGACACGCTGACGACCGTGCCCGAGCTGGAGCTGAAGGATGTTCCCGCCGGCGTGGATCCCATGAAGACCGCCGGGACCTATACCATCGGCTTTAAGACCGCGCCTGTGGCCGATCCGGACAAATATGACCTGACCGTGGAAACCGGCACGCTGACCGTCAGCAGCCGGCCCAATGTGAATCCCGTCCCCGCCGGCAATTCCGTCAAGCTGGAAGAAGCCGCCGGCGGCAAGCTCACTTCCTCCGTCTCCCGGGCCACCAAGGGCACCACGGTGACCATCACCGTCAAGCCCGACGCGGGCTATCAGCTGGAGGAGCTGGAGGTCCTGGACAAAAACGGCGAGGCTCTGCCCCTGAAGGAGCTGGCAAACGGCAAGTTCAGCTTCCAGATGCCCGATTCCAAGGTCACCGTTCAGGCGTCCTTCGTCCAGGAGAGCACCTATGCTGGCTATCCCGATGTGCTCCCGCAGGATTGGTTCTATTCCTCCGTCCGCTATGTGACGGAGCGGGGCCTGATGAACGGCACGCCCAACGGCTTTGAGCCCAACATGGATTCCTCCCGCGCCACGATCTGGACCATTCTGGCCCGCTTCAGCGGCGTGGATACCACCGTCGTCAGCGGCGAATGGTATGCCGTGGCCCGTCAGTGGGCTATGGAAAACGGCGTCTCCGACGGCACGAATCCCAACGGCGTCATCACCCGCGAGCAGCTGGCCACCATGCTCTATCGCTTCGCCAAAAACAAGGGTCTGGTGCAGGAGCCTGTGACCGCAGACCTGAGCGTCTTTGTGGACGCCGGCCAGATCAGCGACTACGCGCTGGACGCCATGCGCTGGGCCGTCTCTGTCGGCCTGCTCAACGGCATGGACGGCAGCCGTCTGGCTCCCCAGGGCAGCGCAGCCCGGGCCCAGGTCGCCGCGATGCTGATGCGCTTTGATCAGCTGGCGAAATAACCTTACATCGCATAATTTCAAGAGCCACCGCGGGCGCGCCCCGCGGTGGCTTTGTATTTTTCCGGGATCCTTGTGCTTCTGCCGGAAATTTAGAAGAATTCAGAAAAAAATTCGTGCTTTTTCCTAAGAAATATGATAAGATAAAATTAATATAAGGCAAAGGAGGGTGCTTTCTCATGAACATTCCCGCGTATGTTATCTGGCTGGCGGCGGCCATCCTGTTCGGGATTCTGGAAGCGGTGATGCTGGGGCTCAATTCCATCTGGTTTTCCGTGGGCGCGCTGGCGGCCATGGCTGCGGCGCTTTTGGGCGGCGGCGTCTGGCTGCAGGCGGTGGTCTTTCTGGCGGTGTCGCTGGCGGCGCTGCTTGCGGCGAAAAAGCTGCTGAAAAAGCGCTTCAACCGGGCCCGTCAGCCCACCAATGCCGACCGGATCCTGGGCGAGACCGTCATCGTCACGGAGGAGATCAACAACGAAAAACCCTCCGGACAGATCCGGGCGGGCAGCATCTTCTGGACGGCCCGCAGCATTGATGGCACTGTGATCCCCAAGGACGCCGAGGTCACAGTGAAATATATCGATGGCGTCAAGGCCATGGTGGAGCGCGCCTGAGCGCCGCCCCATTTGCAACAAAAGAAGGAGGAACCCCCTATGCTGATCGCAATCGCATCGCTGCTCCCCGTGATCCTGATCATTATTGTCGTCCTGCTGATCCTGTCCAATGTGGTGGTCGTGCCCCAGGCCAGCGCCTTTGTGGTGGAGCGCCTTGGCGCTTACCAGCAGACCTGGCAGACCGGCGTCCATTTCAAGATCCCCCTGCTGGAGCGGGTGGCCAATAAGGTCACGCTGAAGGAGCGCATCGCCGATTTTGCGCCCCAGCCCGTGATCACCAAGGACAATGTCACCATGCAGATCGACACCGTCATCTATTTCCAGATCACCGATCCCAAGCTCTACACCTATGGCGTGGAGTATCCCATGAGCGCCATTGAGAACCTCACCGCCACCACCCTGCGCA
>USML01000058.1 GCA_900555855.1 uncultured Eubacteriales bacterium
CCTCTGAGCCTTGAGACAAAGAGCAGCATCAAAATACTCTCTAAAAGCGAATGGAACAAAATCAGCGAAAGCGCAAACAAGAAAAAGACCGAAAAGCAATATGACAATGAAATCAAGGCAACCGTAGCGAAAAACTCCAAAAATCTCAAGCTTGATGAAACGATAGCTTGGAACGCCACCCTCGGCGAATTCATGAGCAAAAAGCAGCTCTCCGCTCTCGGCTATGCAATGGTCGGAACAATTGTTATGGCAGAGGCGCCGAAGGCGACATTTACGGAGTATCTGACAGCCAAAATGCTTGACAAGCTCGGAGTTGCCCACAAAATAGCGGCGGGGGGATTTTGAGGCGCACGCAACAAATTATACTCTCGGCGGTAAAAGCTACGGCTCTTTCGGCGATGTAACATATGAAATTACCGGCGGGTCGGGGCTGTCAAAAGTGCCGACGAGTATGCGCTCAGGTCTTGCCGGAGCAATAGCGTATGCGGACGTCAACACTTTTGCCGACGCCATGTATGACATAGCTCTGGCAGAAGTCAAGAAAGCATACAATCTCGGTTACGGCAATGATTTCAATACGGTTTGTGATGTTTTCTTTAATGACACAATAGTTGATGTAATGCTGTCAGCCTGTAAGACCGACTACAAAGGCGCATTCTTTGACATTATTTCTTACCCCGCAAGGCAATACAAGGGTGCGTGCCCGATCGAAATGCGGGTTTATGATCCGAGCAATGAGCTGTGCGGGTTCGTAAGCGACAGCAAAGCGGTCTCCACCGATGAAAATGTGGATCCCATCGGCGCCTGCGTCGGCCCCAAGGGCGGCCGCGTGGCCGCCATCGTCAACGAGCTGAAGGGCGAGAAGATCGACATCATCAAATACAGCGAGGATCCGGTGCAGTTCGTGGCGGAGGCGCTTTCGCCCGCCGACGTGCTGTCTGTCCAGATGCAGGAGGACGGCAAGTCCTGCAGCGTGGTGGTCCCGGACGACCAGCTTTCCCTTGCCATCGGCAAGGAGGGACAGAACGCCCGTCTGGCGGCAAAGCTCACCGGCTTCCGCATTGATATCCGCCCCGCCAGCGCCGCGGCAAAGGCGGAGTAAGCAGCGCGTTTGACGCAGGAACCAATCTCAGGAGGTGTCTCCATGCCGAAAAAAATACCCATCCGTCAGTGCGTGGCCTGCCGGGAACACCGGGAGAAGCCGCTTTTGGCCCGGGTGGTGCGGACGCCGGAGGGCGCCGTGGTCTACGACAGCCGGGGCAAGGTCCCCGGGCGGGGCGCATATCTCTGCCCCAGCGAGGCCTGTCTGGAAAAGGCCGTCAAGAGCCACGCTTTGAGCCGGGCGCTGGAAACGGAGATCACGCCGGAGATCTATGAAACGCTGCGGCAGCAGTGCAGGGAGGGAAAGCAATGACAGAGGAGCTTTTGGGCTTTCTCGGCCTGATGCGCCGGGCGGGCGCGCTGGCGCTGGGCGCGGAGGACGCCTTCGACGCCGCCCGGATGGGCAGGGCCAGGCTGCTCTGCCTGGCCCAGGACGCCGCCCGCAACACCCGGGACGGCATGAAAAACGCCGCCGCCCAGCGGGAACCGGAAATGCCGCTGCTGGAGCTGGATGCGGATAAGGCCCTTTTGGGCAAGGCGCTGGGCTGCGGCCAGTGCGCCGCCTTCGCCCTGCTGGATACGGGCTTTGCCCTGTCCTTTTGCAAAAAGCTGGGCAGGGAAGACTGTCTCCCGGCGCTGGAAGAGCGTCTGGCCCGGGAAAAGAAGCGCAAGGCCAAAAAGGAAGCGCAGAAAAAGCCGGCCCCTTCGCTCCCGCCCGGGGCGAAAAGCGGAGCCGCAGGACGCATCGCCGCCAAAAAGGGGCGGGCGTCGGAACGCATCGCCGGCCTGTCTCCGGCGAAGGGCCGCGGCGGCCCCAAAAGCGGGAGGGCCAGCCGCCGGAGCATGGGAACGAAGACCGCGCAGGACCGGAAAAGGGGGAACTGAGCTATGATAAACAATAAGATCAAGATCACGGAGCTGGCAAAGGACTTTGCCCTGCAGAGCAAGGACATCTGCACGGCGCTTTCCGCCATGGGCAAGACCTACAAGCCCTCCCAGAGCGTTACCACCCAGGAGGTGGGCATGCTGATGGATTATCTCACCCAGAAGCATCAGCTGGGCTCGCTGGAGGAGATCCGCGCCACGGCCGCTCAGGCGGCAGAGCAGCGCAAGCAGGCCGCGGAGGATCGCATCCGCAAGCAGCAGGAGGAGGCGGCGGCCCGCATCCGCGCCGAGGAGAAGGCCAAGGAGGACCTGATCCGCAAGAGCCAGCCCAAGGCCGAGCCTGCAAAGCCCCGGCAGCCGGAAAAGCCGAAGCAGCCCGCCAAGGCCCGGCCCCAGGGACAGACGCTGCAGTATACGCCGCCGGCCCGTGCGGAGGAAAAGCCCGCCCAGACCCCCGCGCAGGATCAGGCGGCCGCCGGCAAGCGCCACTATGTGGACACCCGGGGCAACAGCGTCAACATCGCCAAGTACGACGAGCGGCTGGATACGCTGGTGCCCCAGCAGGCAGGCCGCTTCAACCAGAGCCAGAGCAAGCAGAAGCTGGTCAAGAAGGACCAGCGCCGGCCCCAGTTCGGCAACAAGCGCCGCCAGGAGGAGCAGGAGAAGATGCGCCGCCTGGAGCAGCAGGCCCAGATCAAAAAGGTCCCGCTGAAGGTCCAGATCCCGGAGGAGATCTCCGTGGGCGAGCTGGCCCTGCGGCTGAAGAAGACTGCCGCGGAGGTCATCAAGCAGCTGATGAAGCTGGGCGTTTTGGCCAATGTTTCCCAGAATATCGATTACGATACCGCCTCTCTGGTGGCCATGGAGCTGGGCGCCGTGCCGGAGAAGGAGGTCGTCGTCACCATCGAGGAGCGCCTGTTTGACGAGCATGAGGATCAGGATCAGGATCTGAAGCCCCGCGCGCCGGTGGTGGTGGTCATGGGCCATGTGGACCACGGCAAGACCTCTCTGCTGGACGCCATCCGCAACACCCATGTGACGGCGGGCGAGGCCGGCGGCATCACCCAGCATATCGGCGCTTACCGGGTCAAGCTCAACGGCAGAGACATCACCTTTTTGGATACGCCCGGCCACGCGGCCTTTACCTCCATGCGCGCCCGGGGCGCGCAGGTGACGGACATCGCCATTCTGGTGGTGGCGGCGGACGACGGCATCATGCCCCAGACCGTGGAGGCCATCAACCATGCCAAGGCGGCGGGCGTCCCGCTGATCGTGGCGGTCAATAAGATCGACAAGCACAACGCCGACCCCGACCGGGTCCTCCAGCAGCTGACGGAATACGGTCTGGTGCCCGAGGCATGGGGCGGCGATACCATCGTCTGCCCCATCTCCGCTTTGAAGCACGAGGGCATCGACAACCTGCTGGAGATGGTGCTGCTGACGGCGGATATGCTGGAGCTGAAGGCCAACCCCAACCGTCTGGCCAAGGGCACCGTCATCGAGGCCAAGCTGGACCGGGGCCGCGGCCCCGTGGCCACCGTGCTCATCCAGAACGGCACGCTCCATGCCGGCGACATCGTCATTGCCGGGACGGCCGTTGGCCGCGTCCGCGCCATGAACGACGAAAAGGGCCGCAGGCTGGAGGAGGCCGGCCCCTCCGTCCCCGTGGAGATCGTGGGTCTGGGCGAGGTGCCCGGCGCCGGCGATGTGTTCTACGCCGTGGAGGACGAGCGCATGGCCCGCACGCTGGCAGAAAAGCGGAAATTCGAAGAAAAGGAAAAGCAGGCGGCCGCCGTTCAGAAGGTCACGCTGGAAAATCTCTTCTCCTCCATCGAGCAGGGCAGCGTGAAGGATCTGAACATCATCGTCAAGGCCGATGTAAAGGGCTCTGCCGAGGCCGTCAAGGCGTCGCTGGAGAAGCTCTCCAACGACGAGGTCCGCGTCCGGGTCATCCACAACGGCGTGGGCGGCATCAACAACAGCGATGTGATGCTGGCGGAGGCTTCCAACGCCATCATCGTTGGCTTTAATGTGCGGCCGGAGGCCGGCGTGGCCGAGGAGGCTGAGCGGGCCAAGGTGGATGTGCGGCTGTACCGGGTCATTTACGACTGCCTGGAGGAGATCGAGCAGGCCATGCGCGGCATGCTGGCTCCCACCTTCAAGGAGGTCGTTCTGGGCCATGCGGAGATCCGCGAGACCTTCAAGGTCAGCGGCGTTGGCACCATTGCCGGCTGCTATGTGAAGGACGGCAAGATGCAGCGCAACGAAAAGGTCCGCCTGATCCGGGACAGCATCGTCATCTACGAGGGCGAGCTGGCCAGCCTGAAGCGCTTTAAGGACGACGCCCGCGAGGTGGCCGCCGGCTTTGAATGCGGCATGAGCTTTGATAAGTTCAACGACATCAAGGTGGGCGATATCGTGGAAGCCTTCGTCATGGAGGAAGTCAAGCGGTAAAAGGAGAGGTTCTATGCCATATAATTCAAACCGGGTGCAGCGCATCAGCGAGGAGGTCGCAAGGGAGCTTTCCGTGCTGCTGCGCAGCGTGAAGGATCCCCGGGTGTCTCAGGTGATGCTGTCGGTGGTGCGCTGTGAGGTCACCAACGATATGCGCTGGTGCCGGGTCTATCTCAGCGCCTTGGGCGAGCATGACAAAAAGGAGCTGAAGCGGGGGCTCGTCTCCTGCTCCGGCTTCCTGCGGCGGGAGCTGGCCCAGCGGCTGCGGCTGCGCTATACGCCGGAGCTGGTCTTCGTCATGGACGATTCCATCGCCCACGGCGCCCATATCGCCGCCGTTTTGAACACGCTGGACATCCCGGAGGATGCGCCGGAGGCGCCGGAGGATGCGCCGGAGGCGCCGGAGGACGGGGAGGAGGCCCAGCATGAGCAGGCCCGTTGACCTTATGGAGGCCGGCGAATGGCTGCTGGAGCACGATGATTACCTGATCCTGACCCATCGCCGGCCCGACGGGGATACCGTGGGCTGTGCCGCGGCGCTGTGCCGCGGCCTGCGGCAAAAGGGCAAGCGGGCCTTCGTCTTCCCCAATGAGGATCTGACGCCCCGGCTGGGCTTTCTGCTGGAGGGGCTGACGGCCCCGGCGGGGCTTCTGCCGGCGCATATTCTGGCCGTGGACATCGCCGACCCCGCCCTGCTCACCGAGGGGGAGGCCCCCTATGGCGGCCGGGTGGCCCTTTGCATCGACCATCATCCCTCCAACACCGGCTATGCGGAACGGCTTCTGCTGCAGCCCAAGGCCGCGGCGGCGGGCGAGGTGGTGCTTTTGCTGCTGGAGACCATGGGCGTGACGCCGGATCTGCCCATCTGGGAGGCCCTGTATATCGCCGTGGCCACCGATACCGGCTGCTTCCGCTTTTCCAACACCACGCCCCTTTCCCATGAGATCGCCGCCCGGGCCATCGGGGCCGGGCTGGATTTTCACAGGCACAACCATACCTTTTTTGAGGCCAAGAGCAAGGTCCGCTTCGCCATCGAGCGGCAGATGCTGGACCGGCTGCGCTTTTCGCCGGACGGAAGGGTCTGCTGCTCCTGGCTGGACCGGGACTGGCTGGATTCCATCGCCGCCACCGACGACGACCTGGACAATCTCTCCACCCTGACCATGAGCCTGGAGGGGGTGGACTGCGGCATCATCCTCACCCAGAACCGGGGAGACGGGCGGTATAAGGTCTCCGTCCGCACCCACAAGCCCGCAGACGCCAGCCGCATCTGCCAGCACTTCGGCGGCGGAGGCCACCCAAGGGCCGCGGGCTGTACCGTAGACGGGCCGGCAGAGCAGGCGGCGCAGCGCCTGATGGCGGCGGCAGGAGAGGAGCTTGCATCATGCTGAACGGGATCCTGCTGCTGGACAAGCCCGAGGGCTTCACCTCCCACGACGCGGTGGCCAAGCTCCGGGGCATGCTCCGGCAGAAGCGCATCGGCCACGCCGGGACGCTGGACCCGCTGGCCACCGGGCTGCTGGTGGTGCTTCTGGGCAGCGCCACCCGGGCCTCCGATCAGGCCGCAGGGCAGCAAAAGGAATATCTGGCCCGGCTGCGGCTGGGGCTGGAGACCGATACGGAGGACATCACAGGCCAGACGCTGGCGCAGCGGCCCGTGACGGTCGGCAGGGAAGACCTGCAGGCGATCCTGCCCCGGTTCACCGGGGAGATCCTGCAGCGGCCCCCCATGTATTCCGCCCTGCAGGTGGACGGCAAGCGGCTCTATGCCCTGGCCCGCAGGGGCGTGGCGGTGGAGCTGGAGGGTCGGCCCATCACCGTTTCCCGGCTCTCCCTGCTGCCCCCGGCAGACGGGCTGCCGGCGGGGGACTTTGATCTGCGGGTGGTCTGCTCCAAGGGGACCTATATCCGCGCGCTTTGCCGGGATCTGGGGCAGGCGCTGGGCTGCGGCGGCTGTATGGCCGCGCTGCGGCGGGTGCGCTCCGGCGGGTTTTCCCTGGAGGACGCCCTGACCCTCGAGCAGATCGCGGCTGCGCTGGAAGCGGGCACGCTGGCGGAGCATATCCTGCCCACGGACCGGGTCTATGACACGCTGCCCGCCGTCTGGCTCAACGAAGCCGGCGATATTCGCGCGTCCCACGGGGCTTTTTTCACCGAGGAGCATCTTTCCCAGGGCGCGATCCCGCCGGAGGGGGCGCTTTGCCGGGTCTATGACAGCGGCGGCGTCTTTCGTCAGGTGGGGCAGGCCCGGCCGCTGGAAAAGGGCGGACTGGCGATTTTCTGTAAGACCAATTTCTGCTGAGGAGGGCGCTTATGACGGGCACAGAGCAGCCCCGGGGCCGGGTGGTGGCGCTGGGCTTTTTCGACGGAGTCCACCGGGGCCACCGGGCCATTTTGCAAAAGGCCGCGGCGCTGGCGGCGGAGAAGGGACTGGAATGTGCCGCCGTCACCTTTGAGACCCATCCCCGGGCCTATGTTTTGGGCCGGGCGCCGGACCTGATCGTCCCCTTTGCCCGGCGCTATGCCCTGCTGCAGCAGGCGGGGGCCGCGCTGGTGGTGGCCCTGCCCTTTGACCGGCAGATGGCCGAGACCACGCCGGAGGAGTTTGCCGCCCTGCTGCGGGAGCGCTATCGGGCGCAGGCGGTGGTCTGCGGGGAAAATTACCGCTTTGGCTGCCGCGCCGCCGGAACGCCGGAGGATCTGCGCCGGTTCGGGCTGGAGACCTATGTGGTGCCGCCGGTGCTTTACGGAAAGCGGCCCGTCTCCTCCACCTGGATCCGGGAATGTGTCCGGGAGGGCAAGGTGGGCCTGGCCCGCCGCCTGCTGGGCCGGCCCTTTCAGCTGGAGGGCGGCGTGACCCACGGCTTTCAGGTGGGGCGCAAGCTGGGCTTTCCCACGGTGAATGTGGCGGTGGAGCCGGGGCTTCTGCTGCCGGCAAGGGGCGTTTATGTGACGGAGACGGTGCTGCCGGAGGGGGTCTTCCGGGCCGTTACCAATGTGGGCTCCCGCCCCACCTTTACCGACGCGGATATCGTCAGCGTGGAGAGCTACCTGCTGGACTTTTCCGGCGACCTTTACGGCCGGGAGGTGCAGGTGCGCTTTTTGAAATATCTCCGGCCGGAGCGGCCCTTTGAAAATGCACAGGCCCTCAGCGAGCAGATCGCCCGGGATGTGCAGGCCGCGCTGGACTGGAGAGGATAAAAAGGCGCGCTCCGCCGCTGGTTTTTTCTTACCCCTCGTTCAAAGGAGGAAACGCAAATGGATCAATTCTTTCGGGATCTCTGGGCCGGCGTCCAGATCTTCCACAGTAATTTCAACGCCCGCTACGGCGCGCTGGTCAACACGATCTTTCTTTCCGCCGTGGCGGCCGTGTTTCTCTATGCGCTGCTGCGGGCCATCGCCGCGGGCCGCCGGGGCAGACGGAGCGCCTCCACTCTGCACCAGCGCCAGCCGGATCCTGCCCTGACGGAGCGGGCCGCCGAGAGCCTTGCCATGGCCATCCGCATCCCCAGCGTCACCGGCGAGCCGGGCCCCCTGGGGGAGATGAGCCGGTTTTTGAAGGAGCGCTATCCCAACGCCGCCCGGGTCATGGAGTTTTCCTCCCAGCCGGACGGCAGCCTGCTGCTTCGCTGGAAGACCCGGGAGCGCACGGAAAACGACCCGGTGCTCTTCTGCGGCCATCTGGATGTGGCCCCCGGCGGCGACGGCTGGACCCAGTGCGGCCCCTTTGACGGGCTGCGCAGCGAGGGCCGGATCTGGGGCCGGGGCGCCATGGACTGCAAGGGCATCGTGGTGGCCATGCTGGAAGCGGCAGAGGCTCTGATCGGGGCGGATTTTTCGCCCAGACGGGATATTTACTTCGCCTTCGGCTGCGACGAGGAGACCGGCGGCGCGCAGGGCGCAGGGGCCATGGCCCGGATGCTGGAAAAGCAGGGCCTGCAGTTCAGCCTTGTGATGGATGAGGGCGGCGCTTTTCAGGATATTTACCGGGACGGCCGCTATTATTCCGCCGCCTACATCGGCATGGGGGAAAAGCGCCACTGTGAATATAAGCTCACCATCACCGCCCCCGGCGGCCACAGCAGCGAGCCGGGCCGCAGCACGGCGCTGGGCATGCTCAGCGAGGCGGTTTGCCGGGTGGAGAGCGTCCAGCCCCATCCCCATATCCTGCCCATCGTCTGGGATCAGCTGGATGAGACCATCTCCACCTTCCCCTTCCTGAAGCGGTTTTTCATCGCAAACAAGCCCCTGCTGAAGCTCTTTTCCGGCCGCATCTTCCGGGACGATGCCGCCACCAGCGCCCTGATCCGCAGCACCTTTGCCGCCACCAAGATGGACGGCAGCTTCCCGGCGCTGAATATGCTGCCCCAGAGCGCCTGCGCCTATTTCGACGCCCGGCTGCTGCCCTCCGATCCGCCGGAGAAGCTGCTGCGGAGCCTGCAGGAGCTGGTGGCCGATCTGCCGGCGGAGGCCGAGCTGGTCAGCCCCGGGGAGGAGAGCTTTATCACCTCCAAAAAGCAGCCCATGTACCGGCTTTTGCTGGGCACCATCGAGGAGCTGTATCCCCGCCTGCCTGTGATCCCCACGCTGATGACGGCTTCGGAGGACGCCCGGCATTATTCCGCCCTCAGCGACTGCATCCTGCGGTTCGCGCCCATCACCCTGGGGCAGGAGGGCGGCGCAAACACCCATGAGGGCGACGAGTATCTCTCCGAGCAGTCGCTGGGGCTGGCGGTGGAGTTTTACCGGACGCTGATGAAAAAGCTATGAGAAGCAGAAAAACAAGCCCTTCCACCCGCTGGAAGGGCCTTTTCGCAGCAGCGCTGTCGCTGGCGCTGGTGCTTTTGGCGGCGGCGGGCTATGCGGAGGGCTGGCTTCGTCCGCCCCGGGAGGCCTTTCCCGGCGGGATACCGGCGGAGGAGACCGGCCTGACCCTTTTTATGGCGGATGTGGGCCAGGGGCTGGGCATGCTGCTGCAGTGCGGCGGGGAGAGCGCCGTCATCGACGCCGGCCCGCCGGGCACGGCGGAGGACTTTGCCCGGGAGGTGGCCGTCCGTGCCCCGGAGGGGCTGAAATATGTCTTTCTGACCCATCCCCATCAGGACCACTGCGGCGGGGCGAAGGCGCTGTTTTCCGCTGTGGAGGCGGAGACGCTGGTGATCTCCGACTGCGGCGACCGGGAGGCGGCTCTGATCCAGGCGGGGGACTGGCTGGGCGCATCCGACGCCCAGATCGACTTCACCTCCGCCGGGCGGGAATATACCCTGGGCGGGGCGAAGCTGACGGTGCTCCATCCTGGCCCGGACTTTGAAAGCGACGACGCCAACGAATGGTCGCTGGTGATCCGGGCGGAATATGCCGGGACGGCGCTTTTGTTCACCGGCGATCAGGTCCAGCAGGTGGAAAACAGCCTGATCCCGCTGGAGCGGGTGGACATCCTGCAGGTGGGACACCACGGCAGCAACACCTCCTCCGGACAGGCGTTTTTGGAAAATATCGCGCCGGATCTGGCGCTGATCAGCGTGGGGGCGGGCAATTCCTACGGCCATCCCCATAAAAAGGTCCTGCAGCGCCTGCGGGAGACGGGGGCGGACATCCTGCGCACCGACCAGTGCGGCGCCATCACCGTCACCGTGGCGCCGGACGGCAGCTGGTCTGTTGGGACGGAACGGGGGGAGCGCCGGGGCGCGGCCCCGCAAGGGCGGGAAAAACCGGATTTTTTTTGCAAAAAGCGCTTGCGCTGCCTGCGCTGCTGTGCTATAATATCACTTTATTAAAGCAAAGTATTTTCGGCGGTCTCCGCCGCGCAAAGGAGCAGATCCCCATGATCAAGCTGAAAGTCCCCCAGGGCTATCGCACAGCCCTTTCCGTTTACGACACCCAGCGGGCCATCGAGTTCATCAAAGACACCTTTCCCCGCCATCTGGGCTGCGCGCTGAATCTGAAGCGGGTCTCCGCCCCGCTGTTCGTGGGCGCGGAAACCGGCCTCAACGACAACCTCAACGGCGTGGAGCGGCCCGTCTCCTTCGATGTGCCTGCCGCCGGCGGCGCAGAGCTGCAGGTGGTCCATTCTCTGGCCAAATGGAAGCGCCTTGCCCTGAAGCGCTATGAGTTTTACCCGGGCAACGGCCTGTATACGGACATGAACGCCATCCGCCGGGACGAGGAGGTGCTGGACAATCTGCACTCCGTCTATGTGGACCAGTGGGACTGGGAGAAGATCATGCTCCCCGGCGAGCGCAACGCGGACTACCTGAAGGACACCGTCCGGCGCATTGTGGCCGCCATCTGCAACACCAATGAGGAGCTGACCTGGGCCTTTCCCTCGCTGCATACCAGGCTCTGCCGGGAGGTCACCTTCGTCACCTCCCAGCAGCTGGAGGACGAATATCCGGAGCTGACCCCCTCCCAGCGGGAGCTGGAATATGCCCGGCGGTATCAGACCATCTTCGTCATGCAGATCGGCAAGACGCTGCGCTCCGGCAAGAAGCACGACGGCCGCGCCCCGGACTATGACGACTGGGAGCTGAACGGCGATATCATTTTCTATAACTCCGTGCTGGACTGCGCCTTCGAGGTCTCCTCCATGGGCATCCGGGTGGATGCGGCGGCGCTGGACCGCCAGCTCACCGCCGCCGGCTGCGACGACCGGCGGAGCCTGCCCTTCCATCAGATGCTGCTCTCCGGCCAGCTGCCCCAGACCATCGGCGGCGGCATCGGCCAGAGCCGGCTCTGTATGCTGCTCATGGGCTGCGCCCACATCGGCGAGGTCCAGTCCGGCGTTTGGGACGAGGCCACCCGGGAAAAGTGCCAGCAGGCGGGCATCTTCCTGCTGTAAACAACAAAACAGCGCGCAAAAGCAGCCGGGATTTTACAACCGGCTGTATTTTTTATCAATAAAATACAAAGCGTATCAAAAATTCGTGCTTTACAGCCGCCGGAGCTTCTGGTAGAATAAAAACAGAACAACAGGGGAGGGACGCGGTATGGGCTTTGGCTTTGGCTTCCATGCGTTTGAGGGGATGTTTACGCTGGTCTTCGTTCTGGTCATCGGCCTGTTTATTTATGCCGTGGTGCAGGCGATCGCCCGCAAGCAGAAAAACGACGCGTCGCCCCGGCTGACGGTGTTGGCCCGGGTGGTCTCCCGCCGGCAGGAGGTCACCCATCATGCCCGAAACATGAACGACGGCGTGTATCACACCTCCAGCACCACCCGGTATTTCGTCACCTTTCAGGTGGAGAGCGGCGACCGGATGGAGCTGGAGCTGGACGGCTCGGACTTTGGCATGATCGCCGAGGGCGACGAGGGCCGTCTCTCCTTTCAGGGGACGCGCTTTTTGGATTTTCAGCGGAGCTGAAGCAATCCGGATGCAGAAAAAGCCTGCGAATGCAGGCTTCAGTTTGTCGAAAAAGCCTGCGAAATGCAGGCTTTTTCCTATGGGATGTTTTTTCACGGACATGCGCCGGGAAAAAACAC
>USML01000059.1 GCA_900555855.1 uncultured Eubacteriales bacterium
GCGATCCCGATGAGATCGACTACGTCATCCCCGGCAACGACGACGCCATCCGCGCCATCAAGCTGATCGCCGCCACCATGGGCGCCGCCATCACCGAGGGCCGCCAGGGCGAGCAGCTGGAGGTCTCCGACGAGACCGCTCCCGCCGCGGAGCAGGCCCCCGTGGACACCACCCCCCGCGCTCCCAGAAAGCGCGCTTCCAAGACCGCGGAAGAGATCGCCGCTGAATAATCAGGCGGCATAACCCCCAAAACACAACGGGGCGGCGCTCCGGCACCGCCCCGCATTTCTTTTTCACGATAATAAACGATACTACAGGAGGATATGATTATGGCATTTACTGCTGCTGATGTGAAGAACCTGCGCGAAATGACCGGCTGCGGCATGATGGACTGCAAGAAGGCCCTCACCGAGACCGAAGGCGATATCGATAAGGCCATCGAGCTGCTGCGGGAAAAGGGCCTGGCCTCTCAGGCCAAGAAGGCCGGCCGCGTGGCCGCCGAGGGCATGGCCTATGCCACCGTCATCGACGGTGTGGGCGTCGTGGTGGAGGTCAACTGTGAGACGGACTTCGTTGCCAACGGCGAGCTGTTCCAGAACTTTGTCAAGGGCGTGGCTGCGGTTATCGCCAAGGAAAACCCCGCCGATGTGGAAGCCCTGCAGAGCTGCACCTGGGTGGACGGCAAGGGCACCGTCGCCACCGCCAAGGACGAGCTGTTCCTGGCTCTGCGTGAGAATATGCAGATCCGCCGCTTCGCCCGTATCGACACCGGCGTCTGCGTGCCGTATGTCCATATGAAGGGCAAGATCGGCGTTCTGGTCAATCTGGATGTGGAAGGCGGCGTGGACGCCACCGAGATCGGCAAGGATGTGGCCATGCAGATCGCCGCGCTGAATCCCCGTTTCTGGGACAAGTCCATGGTCACCGCCGAGGTCCTGGAGGAGGAAAAGAAGATCGTCCTGGCCCAGATGGACAACGATCCCAAGATGGCCTCCAAGCCCCAGCAGGTGAAGGAGAACATTGCCAACGGCAAGATGAACAAGTTCTATGCGGAAAACTGCCTGCTGCAGCAGGAGTTCGTCCGCGGCGACATCTTCACCGGCACCGTGGAGGGCTATATCGCCGACGCAGCCAAGAAGCTGGGCGGCAAGGTCACCTTCAAGACCGCGGTCCGCTTTGAGCGCGGCGAGGGCATCGAGAAAAAGCAGGAGAACTTTGCCGACGAGATCGCACAGCTCACCGGCCAGAAGAAATAATCGACCCAAAAACGATCCAGGCTCCGGCGAAGGCCGGAGCCTTCTGTTTATCACAACGGCCTGAGGCCGTCGGGGAAGGAGACGCCATGGAACAGGAACAAATGAAAGCACTGCCGGGGCTTTTGCTGCCCTGGTTTCGGGAGAACGCCCGGGCGCTGCCCTGGCGGCAGGACCGGGAGCCTTACCGGGTGTGGCTTTCCGAGATCATGCTTCAGCAGACCCGAGTGGAGGCCGTCAAGGACTATTACGCCCGGTTTCTGCAGGCGCTGCCCGATGTGTTTGCACTGGCGGAAGCGCCGGAGGAGCAGCTGCTGAAGCTCTGGGAGGGTCTTGGCTATTATAACCGGGCCCGCAACCTGCAAAAGGCGGCAAGGCTGGTGGCCTATGAGAAAAAAGGCATTTTTCCGGACACTTACGAGGGGCTTTTGATGCTGCCCGGCGTGGGAGAATATACCGCCGGCGCGGTGGCCTCCATCTGCTTCGACCGCCCCTGCGCCGCAGTGGACGGCAATGTGCTGCGGGTGCTTTCCCGCTATCTGGCAGACGGCGGCGCCACGGAGGAGCAGAAAAAGCGCTTCCGCCGGGCGCTGGAGGCCGTTTATCCCCCGGGGCAGTGCGGCGCGTTTACCCAGGCGCTGATGGAGCTGGGGGCGGCGGTCTGCCTGCCCAACGGCGCGCCCCTTTGCGAAGGGTGTCCGCTGGCAGCGCGCTGCGCGGCAAAAAAACAGGGCGATCCCCGGGAATATCCCCGGCGGGAGGCGAAAAAGCCCCGCCGCCGGCAGGCGCGGACGGTCTTTCTGCTGGACTGCGGCGGAAAACTGGCCATCTGCCAAAGGCCGCCCCGGGGGCTGCTGGCGGGGCTGTGGCAGCTGCCCGATCTGGAGGGGACGCTCACGCCGGAGCAGGCGCTGGAGCAGGTGCGGCGTTGGGGGCTGCAGCCCTCGGATCTCCGCAGCCAGCGGCAGCGGAAGCATATCTTCACCCATGTGGAATGGGATATGACCGGCTATGAGATCGCCGTGGCCGGGGAGGGCGGGCCGTTTCTCTGGGCCACCCAGCAGGCGCTGGCGCGGCAATATGCCCTGCCAACGGCCTTCCGCCAGTTTTTGGAGGAATAAAAAGCGCTTTCTTTTCGCTATTGCATCCGGAAGCGTTTCATGGTATACTCATGGTGCTTACACCACGACGGAAGGAAGGTGATCCCCATCGCCGTAACAAGCGCAAGCCTGCCGACAAAGAAGCGGATCATGGCGGTCTGCGTAAAGCTGTTTTTGGAAAAGGGCTATAAGCAGACCACGCTGGCGGAGATCAATGAAAAGGCCGGCGTGTCTTACAGCCAGTTCCAAAACATTTTTCGCGCCAAGGACGGCGTTTTGACCGAGCTGGTGGAGTTCATGTTCGGCAGCCAGTTTGGCGCGGCCCGGAAGATCGCAGGGGCGGAGCTGCCGCCGGTCTATGTTTACGCAGTGGAGACGGCGATCCAGCTGACCCTGACGGAGCTGAACGAAAACCTGCGGGAGATCTATATTGAAGCCTATACGCAGAAGGAGGCTTCCGAATACATTCAGCGGGAAACGGCCAGGGAGCTTTATCAGATCTTCGGCCCGTATCAGCCGGAGCTGACCGCCCGGGATCTTTACGATATGGAGATCGGCTCGGCCGGCATCATGCGCGGCTATATGGCCCATCCCTGCGACGGGGAGCTGACGCTGGAAAAGAAGCTGCGGCTGTTTCTCACCATGAGCCTGCGGGCGTATCATGTCCCCCAGGAGGAGCGGGAGCGGGTCATCCGGTTCGTGGAAGGGCTGGATATCCGCGCGATCTCCGAACGGGTAATGCAGGAGCTGTTCCGCACGCTGGCGATGCACTATGCGTTTTCGCTGGCGGGCCTTACAGACGCCGGAAAAGAATAAAGACCGATCTGGATCGCGGGGGCGTAGTTTCTCTTTTGCAAAGGGCACAACCAGCGAGTATACCGTCACCGGCGGTGTTGGCAACGGTCTCTTCGCCCCCGGACGATCCCGGCTCCCGCGCCCAGATCGTCACCTTCCTCTGGCGCTGCGCAAAGTGACCGGGGAAAGGCAAAATAAAAAGATATGGAAAAAGGGAGAGACCTTTGGTCTCTCCCTTTTTGTCTGCAGAAAGCGCTGTTACAGGCCCTTTTTGCTGTCGTAGGTGCTGCACTGGGTGTCCTTGCAGGTGCAGGCGCTGACGCCGCTGATATCCACGCTGGGCGCGGTGCATTTGCATTCCTTATTATAGGAGCAGGAGCACACATCGCACTGGATATCCGTCTCCGGCTGGGCGCTGGTGTTGCGGGCGACCACATTGCTGTAGTTTTCTGCGCGGCGGGTGAAGCTGTCGCAGCAGGTATCGTTTTTCCGGTCGGCAGTGGCGCCTTCCACCCGGATGTCCTCCCGGATGCACAGGTCGTTCTGATTATTGGAGCAGTGGCGGGCATTGCATCTCAGATAGCTCATAAAAAAATACTTCCTTTCCGGCCGCCTGCAGGCGGCTTTTTCTATTTTAGCTTGCATCGGCAGACCTGAAATTATACATTCGGCCCGGAAAAAGCGAAAAACGGAAAAAAGAAGGGAAAAGACGGCAAATCCTTTGTGAAAAACTTCAGATTTTCTCTTGCAATTTTCTGCGCGGCTGTTTATAATAAGAAGCATAGTGGCGGCAAGGCCCATTTTTATCCCATTTAGCGGTGATCCGCGGTGATTTTTGCGACAGGAGGCGAGGGAAATGCGCGGCGAATATCAGCACAATATCGACGCCAAGGGCCGCATGATCTTTCCCGTGCGCCTTCGGGAGGAGCTGGGAGAGCACGCGGTGATCTTCCGGGGCCTGGACCACTGTCTCACCGTCTTCCCCGCGGAAAAGTGGGCAAAGCTGCAGGAAAAGCTGGATGCGCTGCCCATGTCCTCCGGCCGGCAGATCCGCCGGTTCTATTCCGCCAACTACGAGGTGGAGCCGGACGCGCAGGGCCGCATCGTGGTGCCGCCCATCCTGCGCAAATATGCCGACCTGGAAAAGGAAGTCACCATCATCGGCATGATGGACCGGGTGGAGATCTGGAACACCGCCGCCTGGGAGAAATATAACGAAGACATGGATCAGAACTGGCAGGAGCTGACGGATACCATGGATTCTCTGGGAGTGTGACCATGGAATTCCAACATGTTTCCGTGCTCCGCCCGGAATGTATCGAAGCGCTGAACATCCGGCCCGATGGCGTCTATGCCGACGCCACCACCGGCGGCGGCGGTCATTCGCTGGCCATCGCCCAGCGGCTGGAGACCGGGCGGCTCATCTGCTTCGACCGCGACGCGGAGGCGCTGGCCGCCGCAAGGCTCCGCCTGGCGGAGCATCTGGACAAGGTGACCTTTGTGCAGAGCAATTTCGAGCAGCTGAAGCCCCGACTGGCGGAGCTGAACATCCCCGCGCTGGACGGCATCCTGTTTGATCTGGGCGTCTCCTCCTACCAGCTGGACAACCCGGAACGGGGCTTTTCCTATATGCAGGACGCGCCGCTGGATATGCGGATGGACCGCTCCCAGCCCTACAGCGCCTGGAATACCGTCAATGAAGAGTCTTTTGAAGAGCTTCGGCGGATCATCAGCCTCTACGGCGAGGAGCGCTTTGCCGGGCGCATCGCCTCCGCCATCGTCCGGCGGCGGGAGCAGGCCCCCATCAACACCACGCTGGAGCTGGTGGAGGTGATCAAGGGCGCCATGCCCGCCGCGGCAAAAAAAGAAAAGCAGCACCCCGCAAAGCGGACCTTTCAGGCCATCCGCATTCAGGTGAACGGCGAGCTTTCCGCCGTGGAGACCGCCGTGGCCGACGCGCTGGACTGTCTGGCCCCCGGCGGAAGATGCGCGGTGATCAGCTTCCATTCGCTGGAGGACCGCATCGTAAAGCATATTTTTCAGCAGGCAGCCCGCGGCTGCACCTGCCCGCCGGAGTTTCCGGTGTGTATCTGCGGAAAGAAGCCGCAGGTGAAGCTCCTGACCAAAAGCCCCATCGTGGCCGGCCCCCAGGAGCAGGAGGAAAACCCCCGGGCCCGCTCGGCAAAGCTCCGCGTGGCGGAGCGGCTTTGAGCCCGGACAAAGAAACAGAGAGGAGCGCAGCACATGAGCAGATATGGCGATAATGCAGCACGGAAGGTGGATTTCCCCGCGCCACAGATCCCGCAGCAGGAGGAGCAGTCCCAGCTTCGCGCCCTGCCGGAAAAGCGCTCCCGCAAGAGCCGGAAGCTGGCCGTCCCTTACGGAAAATACGCGCTGATGCTGGCCGGCGTGTTTGCCGTGCTTCTGTGCGTGGTGGGCAGCTATATGCGCCTGGCCTCTCTGAACACCGGCAACAGCAAGCTCCGTCGGCAGATCGAGGCGCTGGAGAGCGAGGAAAACGCTCTGAACGCCAAGAAGGAGCAGCTTTATAACCTGGCCTATGTGGAGGACTATGCGAAAAACACGCTGGGCATGGTCAAGGCCGACAAGAGCCAGATCACCTATGTGGAGATGGGCAGCGGAGACCGGATGGTGCTGGCAGAAGCGCCGGCGGCCGGCGCAGACCGGGGCGGGCTGCTGCAGCGGATCGTCCACAGCTTCAACGCAGTGCTGGAATATCTGAATTGAGCAGAGCCATATAATTAGAGGGAAAGGCAAAAGAAGGGGAGTAAGGTGCGGAAAAAGGCGCCTTGCTCCATTTTCCTACTTATCCGGCGGGCAACTGCGCCGGCCCATGGGAAGGAGCGCATATGTCCCAGATCGAACGGAAAGCGGATATTCATGTAAAACGCCGGGTGAAGCTGCTGGCGGTGGTGTTCTGCATCCTGTGCTTCACGGCGATCCTGGCCAGACTGGCCTATCTGCAGATCATCCGTCAGGATTTTTACAAGCAGAAGGCCCTCAGCAGCCAGACGCGGGATGTGACCATCTATCCCAAGCGGGGCACCATTTACGATACCAACGGCAAGCCGCTGGCGATCTCCGCCAGCACGGAAATGCTCATCCTCAGCCCCCGGCAGCTGCGGCCGCAGAAATACGGCGACCTGCTCAGCGCGGAAAAGCGGGACTATCTGGAGACCCATCATCTGACCTCCCGGGATGTGGACGAAAAGACGGAGCTGGCGCCGGAGACCTGCGAAGCCATCCGGGAAAAGCGGCTGCAGACCATCGTGGAGGCCCTGCCCGCCCTGCTGGAGCTGGATGCGGAGACCATCCTGCAGAAGGCGGAAAAGGACAGCGCCTATCAGGTGCTGCTCCGGGGCGTGGAAAAGGATCAGGCCGACCCGGTGCGGCAGTTCATTCAGGACAATAAATATACCGGCTTTCTCTATTTTGAAGCGGATTCCACCCGCTATTATCCCTATGGCAGCTTTCTGGCCAGCGTGCTGGGCTGCGTGGGCAGCGACGAGCAGGGCCTGGCCGGCCTGGAACGGCAATATGACCAGTTCCTTACGGGGACGCCGGGCCGGGCGGTCTCGCTGACCGATACCCATGGCAACGCCATCACCGAGGACTATGAGCTTTATTATGAAGCGCAGGACGGCTCCTCCTTAGTGCTCACCATCGACGAGGTGCTGCAGCATTATCTGGAAAAGCACCTGGAGATCGCCTACAGCGACAATCAGGTAAAGGGCTCCGCCATCGGCGTGGTCATGGATGTGAACGACGGCGGGATCCTTGCCATGGGCTCCTATCCGGAATACGATCCAAACAAGCCCTTCGTCCTCAGCGAGGAAAAAACGGCGGAGGTGGACGCCATTGCGGATGAGGAGGCCCGGAAAAAGGCCAGAAGCGACGCGATTTACCAGATGTGGAGCAACAAGGGCGTCTCCTTCCTCTATTACCCCGGCTCCACCTTCAAGATCATCACCATGGCCTCTGCGCTGGAGGAGGGCGTGGTCACGGAAAACAGTCATTTCTACTGCTCCGGCTCCAAGCTCATCGAGGGCTGGAGCCGCCCCATCGGCTGCTGGAAAAAGGGCGGCCACGGGGATGAGACCCTGCGGGACGCCCTGAAAAACTCATGCAACCCGGCGCTGATGACCATTGGTCAGGCGCTGGGCATCCAGAAGTTCGGGGATTACGCCTCCGCCTTCGGCGTCCGCAGCAAGACCGGCGTGGATCTGCCCGGCGAGGAGCTCGGCATCTTCAATCTGCGCAGCGGGGTAGACCTTGCGGTCTATTCCTTCGGCCAGAACTTTTCTCTGACGCCCCTGCAGCTGGTGACGGCGGTCTCCGCCGTGGCCAACGGCGGAACGCTGCTGCGGCCTCACATCGTCAAGGAGATCCTGAACGCCGACGGCACCGTGGCCCAGAGCTTCGGCCGAACGGAGGTGCGGCAGGTGATCTCGGAGCAGACCTCCGATCTCATGCGGGATATGCTGGAGGATGTGGTCAAGACCGGCACCGGCAAAAACGCCTATGTGGCGGGCTACCGGGTGGCGGGCAAGACGGGCACCACGGAAAATATCGAGCGCAAGACCAAGGACGGGGAGGATGTCTATGTGACCTCCTTCGTGGCCTTTGCCCCGGCGGATCATCCCAGGATCGCCGTGCTGATCCTGCTGGATGAGCCTACGGTCCTGCCCATCTCCGGCGGCCTGAACACGGCCCCGGTGGTGCGCCGCTTTCTGGAGGAGGCGCTGCCCTATCTGGAGGTGGAGCCGGTCTATACGGAGGCGGAAAAGGCCGCCCGCAATGTGATCATGCCCGATCTCACCGGCATGACCCTCAGCGAAGCGGAGGCCGCCCTGAAAAAGCTTGGTCTTACCTGCCAGAGCTCCGGAGCGGAAGCCAAAGTCACCGATCAGATCCCCGCGGCGGGGTCTACCGTGGCTGGCGGCAGCAAGGCCGTCCTCTATCTGGGCGGCGGCAAGCCGGATAAGGTGCTCACCGTGCCGGATCTCTCCGGCATGACGCTGAGCCGGGCCAGGACCACCCTGCAGAATATGGGCCTGTATGTGCGGGTCAGCGGCGGCGTCTCCGAGGGGAGCCAGACCGTCACCAAGCAGGATACCGAAGCCAGCGCCCAGGTGGAATATGGCGCGGTGATCACCGTGGAGACCACGGACATGAACCAGCGGGCCCAGTAAAACGCAAAAACAGACAGACCATGGAACAGAGCGCTGTTCCGGAACGATAAAAAGGAGCTGAAATCTATGAAGCTGTCCCGGCTGCTGCGGGATGTGAACGGTGGAGATCTGTGCGGAAAGCCGGAGAGAGAGATTACCGGCATTTGCTCTGATTCCCGAAGGGTGGGGCAGGGGAGCCTGTTCGTGGCCATTCCGGGCTTCCAGAGCGACGGACATCAATATATCCGGCAGGCCATGGAGCAGGGCGCCTGCGTCGTGGTGGCCCAGCACGCGCCGGACTGCCCCGTGCCGGAGGGCGTGACGCTGATCCTCGTGGACGACGCCCGCAGGGCGCTGGCGCAGCTGGCGGCGGAGTGGTATGACCATCCGGAACGGCAGCTCCGGCTCATCGGCGTCACCGGCACCAACGGCAAGACCACGACCACCTGGCTGATCCGGCACATTCTGGAGCAGCGCGGGCATAAATGCGGGCTCATCGGCACCAACGGCAGCATCGTGGACGGCCCTCTCCGCCCCGCGGAACGCACCACGCCGGAAGCGCCGGAGCTTTATGGCCTGCTGCGGGAAATGGCCGACGCAGGCTGCGAATATGCCGCTATGGAGGTCTCCTCCCACAGTCTGGTGCTGGAGCGGGTTCATGGCCTGCACTTTGCGGCGGCGGCCTTTACCAATCTGACGCAGGATCATCTGGATTTCCATAAGGATATGGAGCATTATTTCCAGGCCAAGGCCCTGCTGTTTCAGCGGTGCGACACCGCCGTCCTGAATCTGGACGACGACTGGGGCCTGCGGCTGGCGGAGCGCGTCTCCTGCCCCCGCCTCACCTATTCCGCCAAGCGGCTGGAGGCGGATCTCATTGCGAAAAACATCCGCTTGCTGCCCGATCAGGTGCAGGCGGTGCTGGTGCGGGACAATGATATCGCCCGGATGCGGCTGAATATCCCCGGGATGTTCTCCGTTTACAACGGGCTGACCGCCATCGGCTGCTGCCTGGCGCTGGGGCTGACGCTGGAGGAAAGCGCCCAGGCGCTCCAATCGGCGCAGGGCATCTGCGGCCGGGCGGAGATCGTCCCCACCGGGCGGGAGTTTACCGTCATGATCGATTATTCCCACACGCCGGACAGCATGGAAAACATCCTGCGCACCGTCCGGGGCTATGCCAGGGGCCGGGTGGTGGGTCTCTTCGGCGCCGGAGGCGACCGGGACCACGCCAAGCGCCCCATTATGGGCCGCATTGCCGGCGAGCTGTGCGATCTGTGCGTGGTCACCTCCGACAACCCCCGCAGCGAGGAGCCCGAAGCCATCATCCGGGATATCCTGCAGGGCATGAGCCAAAAGCACAAATACAAGGTCATCCCCGACCGGCGGGAGGCCATCGCCTGGTGCATCAAAAACGCCCGGAAGGACGACATCATCGTCCTCATGGGCAAGGGCCAGGAGACCTATCAGGAGATCCGGGGCGTCAAGCACCATCTGGACGAGCGGGAAGAGGTGCGCCGGGCGCTGGAGGGCTGAGCCAAAGGCCTGCCGGGAAGTTCAAAAGCAAGGAGAAGGAAACATATGCTGCTGTATATTCTTCAGACGGCCGTTCTGGCCTTTGTCATCGCGGTGCTGCTGGCGCCCATCGTCATTGAAAAGCTGCGCCGGCTCCATTTTGGCCAGAAGATCCTGGAAGACGGCCCCACCTGGCACAAGGGCAAGCAGAACACGCCCACCATGGGCGGCGTCATCTTCATTCTGGCCATGGGGCTGGCGGTGCTGACCTGTCTGCCCCGGATGATCGCCGAGGAAGACTTCCGCCCGCTGGTGATGCTGGGGCTGAGCCTGATCTTTGCCGCCGTCGGCTTTGCCGACGACTGGACCAAGATCAAAAAGAAGCAGAATCAGGGCCTGACGGCCAAGCAGAAGCTGCTTTTGCAGATCGCGGCGGCGGTGTTGTTTCTGGTGGTGATGCGGGTCATGGGCTATTTGACTGCGGCCTTCTACATCCCCTTTCTCGGCATCACCTGGCATCTGCCCTGGTGGCTCTATCTGGTCATCAGCGTGTTTATCATCATCGGCGCAGACAATGCCGTCAACCTGACCGACGGCATCGACGGCCTGTGCTCCTCCGTGACGCTGATCGTGGCGGTATTTTTCGCGCTGGTCATGCTGCGGGACGGCAATCTGGGAAGCGCCTTTGCCCTGGCGCTGGCCGGCGGGCTGCTGGGCTTTTTCCTGTTCAATAAGCATCCCGCCAAGGTCTTCATGGGCGATACCGGCTCGCTGTTTCTGGGCGGCGCCGTGTGCGCCATGGCCTTTGCCTACGATATGCCGCTGGTGCTCATCCCCGTGGGCCTGGTCTATATTCTGGAGACGCTGTCTGACATCATTCAGGTGGGCTATTTCAAGCTCACCCACGGCAAGCGCTTTTTCAAAATGGCCCCGTTCCATCATCATCTGGAGCTCTGCGGCTGGAGCGAATGGAAGATCGTCATTGCGGCCGATCTGTTGACGCTGGTATTCTGCGCCCTTTCGCTGCTGGCCTGAGCCTTTGCATCCTGCAGGGAGGTGTTTTCCATTTCCGAGCCCATGATCCGAAAAAAGAAGCAGCTGCGCGCGCTCCCCGAAAAGCCGCCGGCCCAGCCCCAAAAGGCCCAGGAGCAGACGCCGGAGCGCAGCGGAAGGCTGGATCAGCCGCTGCTGCTTTTAACGCTGCTGCTGCTGGCGCTGGGGCTGATCTGTCTCTTTTCCGCCAGCTATGCCACCGCCTACGATTCCAAAAGCACGGGCTACGACCCCACCTATTATATCACCCGGCAGGGCTTTTTCGCGGTGGGCGGCGTGGCGGCCATGCTGATCATCTCCCGGGTGGACTATCATAAGCTCCATTATCTGGCCCTCCCGGCGCTGGTCTGCGCCATTCTGGTGATGGCCACCATCAAGGTCCCGGGCCTGAAAAACCTCTGGGAAAAGCGCAATGAGGCCATCCGCTGGATCCGCGTGGCCGGCATCAGCTTCCAGCCCTCAGAGCTGGCAAAGGTGGCCGTGATCCTGAGCTTTTCCAGCATGGCCTCCATCTTCGGCAAAAAGAAAATGCACACCCTGCGCTACGGCATCCTGCCCTTTCTGGCCGTGATCGGCATCTTCGCCGTGGAGCTCTACTGGGAAAAGCACCTTTCCGGAACGGCCATCATCGCCGCCATCGGCATGCTCATCATCTTCATGGGCGGCGCGAACCTGATGTGGTTCGGCATCGGCGGCGCAGGGCTGGCGGCGGCGGCCGTCTGGTATATCAAGACCAATGAATACGCCATGACCCGCATCCGGGTCTGGCAGGACCCCTTCAGCGATTACCGCAACAAGGGCTGGCAG
>USML01000060.1 GCA_900555855.1 uncultured Eubacteriales bacterium
CGGCTCACATTCGTTCGCCACCTCCCCTTACACAGGGGAGGCAAGGCGGGGGAGGGAGCGCATTCGTTCGCCACCTCCCCTTGCACAGGGGGGCAAGTCCTGCGGGGGACGGGGGTTCCCTCTGGGGGAGGAAGACGGGGGAAGGCCGCCCGCGCCGCGATTTTGCACATTTCAGGCGGAAAAGAGGACATTTCGTGCCGCTGCCGGCAAAAACGGGAAAAAAGTGCTATGCTGTAGCTGTTGAATTTTATTTTAACAGGAGGAGAGATCCCATGAAGAAACGACTGCTCAGTATGCTGCTCTGTCTTGCCATGGTCCTTACGCTGCTGCCCACGGCGGCGTTTGCGGCGGTGACAAGGCTCAAGAGCGTGGACATCGTCATCGAGCTGCCCAAGGCGGGCGATCCCAATGAGATGGAGACGCAGGTCACCGTCAAATCCATCAAAAGCGGGAGCATCGACCTGATGGCCAACGGTGCCACCGTTCAATATACCGAGTGGCAGGGCGACGATGTGATCACTGACGACGACGAATCTCTGTTCCGCGCCGGAACCACCTATCTGGTCAATGTGAAGCTGGCCTTTGACACCACCAAGGGCTACTGCGCCAATTACAAGGGCAGCGACTATGTGGTGGGGCCGGACACCTTCTCCGCCACCGTTAACGGCGTGCCCGCCACGGTGCGCACCAGCGCGGCCTATTTTCCCACGCTGCAGGTGAGCCTGACCATCCCGGGCCAGCGGCTCAGCGAGACGGAAAAGGCGGAGCTGGAGGTGGAGCAGGCGGCGAACGCCTCTGCGCTGGCCACCACCCGCCGGGCCATGTATCCCTCCGTCACCCAGGCCGAGGCCGACCGGAACGACCTGACGGCCCTTGCCACCAAGGTGGTCACGCTGGACGGCTCCAACAAGGGCGAGGGCTATGACCTTTCCTGTCTGGATGACTATGAAAATATGGGGACCGTCATTCTGGACGCAGACGACAGCGCCTTTTACAACACCTACTGCGCCGAATCCTTCCCCCTGCTGCTCACCCTCACCCGCTATGTGAAGGAGGTCTGGCTGAGCAGCAAGGTGGATGCCTACACCTTCATCCAGCGGATGGACGACGCGCTGCGCAGCCCCCTGGACCGCAGCTTCCTTTTCGAATCCCGCAGCGACAAGCCCTTTTATACCGCAGCCACCACGCTGTTGATCCCCGAGGCCGCCGTCCCCGCCCTCAAGGCGGCGCTGAACGAGCGGGGCTATATCATCCCCTACACCATCAAGGCCTATTCCGGCAGCGATGTGTATGCCGCGCAGAGGGCCGGGGCCTCCGCTGCCAAGGAATGGTGTACCAGCCACAAATACACACGGCAGATCCGCTCGGCCGACCGGGCCTATACCTATTCCGACTGCCGCACCGCCCAGCGGTGGTATTATTCCTGCGACATCTGCGGCAAATGCGAGCGCAACGCCAACCATGTGGCCCAGACGGAATACATCGCCAACACCATCTCCATGGCGGAAAAGCTCCATAACGGGCAGTATTATGCCGAGCTGCCCAATGACAGCGCCTATATCGGCGTCAACGCCGCAGGCGAACAGGTCTACTGGCTCAGCTGCCAGACCTGCGGAAAATCCTCCCGCGAGATCCAGCAGCATCTCACCGCCAGGGAGGTGGCCCTCTCCGGCACGGGCATGAGCCTGGCCCAGTATCAGGCGGAGGTCAACGCCATGCTGAAGATGCAGGAGACGCTGGCCCTGAGCAGCACGGAGGTCCAGCCGGGGATGTTCACCGTCCGCCGCAGGAGCGACGCAAAAACCAGCGCCTGGGCCCAGAGCGATGTGAATCTGGCCCTTAACGACGAGCTGCTGGATACGGCGCTGCTGGGCGGCGACTATACGAAAAACATCACCCGCCTGCAGTTCTGCGCCGTGGCCGTTCGCCTGGCCGAGACGCTGACGGGCAAGAGCATCGCCCCCGCCCCCGCCGGCACCTTTACCGATACGGACAACGCCTATGTGCGCAAGGCCTATGCCGCCGGCATCACCACCGGCGTTACCGCCACCACCTTCCAGCCGGGCGGCACGCTGACCCGGCAGCAGATGGCCGCCTTCCTCTACCGCACCCTGCGCTATGTGGAAAAGAACTCTGATTATGCCTATACCAGCTACACCTCCAAGCTGGCCTCCTACAAGGACAACGGCCAGATCCAGAGCTGGGCCAAGGAGCCCATGGCCTTTATGAACGCCCTGGGCCTGATCACCGGCACCACCGCCACCACCCTCGCCCCCAACGGCACCTGCACCATCGAGCAGGCCATCATCGTGGCGGAGCGCAGCGTTTATGCCCACCAGATCGGCTGGTATCAGGTCACGGCGGAGGATTATTCCATCTTCTGCCTGGATCCCGCCGCCGGCACCGTGGTCAACGCCGCCCTCCGTCCCGGCGAGCGGGTTTGGGTCACCGGCCGCCGCCTGGGCAACTACAACGAGTTTACCGATCCCACGGAAAACCTCCCCTATACCTTCGTTCCCGCCATCAATCCCTATACGAACCAGAAGCTGTATCTCTTCAACCGGGATCTTCGCCCCGTCCGCAACTGACCGGCAGAGAACAGAACATCGGGCCGCCCCGCAGGGGGCGGCCCGAGCTTTGCTTTCTGGGTGGTTTTTTTACTTTTCTTCCCGGGTGAGCAGCTTCAGGAGGATCTTCATCTGCAGGGCGATGCCCACGGGGATGCAGCTTTCGTCCACATCAAACTGCTGGTTGTGCAGAGCGGCGGTGATGCCCTTGGCGCTGCTGCCGCAGCCCAGGTGATAAAACGCGCCGCCGTGGGCGGAGCCGTCGATGAAGTAGGAGAAATCCTCGCCGCCCAGCGACGGGAACTGCTTCATGAGCACATGCTCCCGGCCCAGCATCTCCTCGGCGCATTCCTTCATCACATCCACCACCGCATCGGTGTTGATCAGGGCGGCATAGCCCCATTCCACATCCACATCGGCCGTGCAGCCATAGCCCTGGGCGATGCCCTGCGCGATGGCGGTGATCCGGTCCCGGGCAAAGACGCGGGTCTCGGGATCCAGCGTCCGCAGCGTGCCCGTCATCTT
Organism: uncultured Eubacteriales bacterium; assembly: GCA_900555855.1. Taxonomy (GTDB): domain Bacteria; phylum Bacillota; class Clostridia; order Oscillospirales; family Butyricicoccaceae; genus UBA4644. The sequence goes on from USML01000060.1 coordinate 3,093, forward strand.
CACCTGATCGGCCACGATGTTGCTCTTTGCGCCGCCCTGAATGGTGCCGATGGTGAGGACGGCGTTGTTCAGGGGACTGATGTTGCGGCTGACGAAGGTCTGCAGGCCGGAGATGATGCCGGCGGCGGCCACGATGGCGTCTACGCCCCGCTCGGGATAAGCGCCGTGGCCGGCCTTGCCGTGGACCACGATGGTGACGGTATCACAGGAGGCGTTCAGCTGGCCGTAGCGCAGCTCCACATTGCCGGCGTCCATATAGGGTTGGACATGGAGGCCGATGGAATAATCCACCTTGGGGTTTTCGCAGCAGCCCTGCTGCACCATGCGCTCGCCGCCGCCAACGGTCTCCTCGGCGGGCTGGAAAAACAGCTTCACCGTGCCGGGAAGCTCCGCCTGCATCTCCTTGCACAGCTTTGCCACGCCCAGCAGGACGGTCATGTGCACATCGTGGCCGCAGGCGTGCATGACGCCGTCGTTTTTGGAGCAGTAGCTCCGGTCCCGGTCCTCCTGCAGGGGCAGGGCGTCCATATCCGCCCGGATGCCCACGCAGTTGCCGGGCTTGCCGCCCCGGATGATGCCCAGGATGCCCGTGTCGGCGATCGTCTGATGCTCGATGCCCCAGGCGTCCAGCAGGGCGCAGATGCGCCGGTGGGTCTCATGCTCCTGAGTGCCCAGCTCGGGGTGCTGATGCAGCTCCCGGCGGATGGCGATCATTTCATCGCGGATGGACTCCGCTTGCTTCTGAAAATCCATAATTTCGCTCTCCTTTTTGGAATAAATGCAAGATATATTACGATTTGTTTTGAAAACAACGGCATTACAGCGGCTTCTGCGCCTGGATCACATCCCGCAGGATGGCCTGATCCACCCGGTGCTCCAGCCCGGGGATGGGCGGCAGGACGGCAAAGCCCGCCATGCGCAGCGCCCGCTCCAGCGCGTCCCGCCGGGTGGTATGGCAGTTATAGGCCAGCGCCAGCCCACCGCCGGGCCGCAGGGCGGAAAACCAGCCCGGCGCACATTGGGCCGTCAGCGCGGCGGCGTCCCGCCGGAGGCCCTCCCTGCCGGAGGCGCCGTGCTGCACGCCATAGGGCAGGTCGCAGGCCAAAACATCGGCGCAGCCCCGGGGCAAAAGCAGGCCGCACTGGGCGGCGTCGCCCCGGACAAAGCGGATAAAGCGGGTCTCCTCCGCCTGCCAGGCCGCCCGGGAGAGGGCATACTCCGCCTGTACGGCGCGGCCCAGCCGCTTGCCCTCCCGGACGATAGGCTCCTCCCGGAGCTTGTGCTTATAGCGGCCCGTCTTCAGATAGCGTTCAAAATAGACCTGTCCCTTGTGCAGCGGCTGCTCCAGCGTCTCCACACCGATGGCGTTCCAGCCGCGGATGGCGGCCTCAAACAGGGTGGTCCCCTGTCCGCACATGGGATCCAGCAGCGTGGGGACAGGCCGCAGACGCGCCGCCGCGGCCGCCGCCAGATGGACCAGCAGCCGGGTGAAGCGCTCGTTGGTCTTGCCGGGATATTTCAGGATGGTGTTCAGCTCGTCGGGCATGGCCCGCCATTCCGGCGGCTCCACCGGGAGCAGAAGCGCCCCCTCCCGCAGGAACAGGGCGTAAAAAAGCGAGCTTGCCGCAAGGGCGCGGAGCTGCGCCTCCGTCAGCGGCCGGGGCAGGGAAAGGGCATAGGCCGGCGCGCCGCAGAGGGCGGTCTCCGCAACCGTCAGCTCCGGCACCAGCGCGGAAAGCTCCGCCGCGGCGGCGGAAAAGGCCCCGGAGAGATAGAGCCGCCCGTGGCCCGGATGGGGCAGCAGCACATAGTCTGCCATGGCTCAAAGCTCCAGCTTCTCCGGCTGCTTGCCGGTTTTTTCCGCCAAAAAGGCCAGCAGGCCGGCGCTGTCGCCCTGGGTAAAGTCGCCCTTGCCCAGGATGTGGGCCTTGCCGGGGCCGACGAAGAGGAAGAGATAATCCTTCGTCTCCACCAGACGGGTCAGGGCGCCGTAGCTCAGATGCTCCGCCGCGCCGCCGGCGGGGGCGGCGTCGAAGCCGTTTTCCCCGAAGCGGTAATCCACCTGCTGGCGCTTGCCGCCCAGCGCCCGCATCAGACGGCGGCGGGACCGGGCCAGCCCCATGGGCTGGGAAAACAGCAGCAGCAGGCCGATGAGCAGGATAAACGAATGCACCAGCTGAAAGCCCCGGACGAGCATCACCGTCACGCCGAAGGCCAGGATCGCCAGCGCCACCACCCGGGAGACCGTTCGGGAAAGGGGCGTGGACTGCCCCGCCTGAATGACGGCGGCATAGGCCGTCATGGCCTTTTCATCCCAGGTGGTATGTACGATGTATTGCAGCTTCATGGAAGCACCCTCCTTTTTGCCGAAAGATTCACGCTTTGTTCATCAGTATAGCACAAAAACCCGCCCGCAACAACCGGTTTCTGCTTTCTTTTCGGCGAAGGCTGTGGTAAAATAAAAAGGATTTTAAGAGGTTTCTCTTCTGAAAGGAAGTTTTGCAATGGCAACCAGTCTGATGAAAAAGCTTTTCGGCGACACCTCCTCCCGGGAGATCAAGCGCATTTTGCCGCTGGTGGAAAAGATCGAGGCGCTGGAGCCGGAATATGCCGCCCTGACAGACGCGCAGCTTCAGGCCAAGACCCCCTGGTTCCGGGAGCGGCTGGCAGGCGGCGAGACGCTGGACGAGCTGCTGCCCGAGGCCTTTGCCGCCATGCGGGAGGCCGACCGGCGGGTGCTGGGCGAGTTTCCCTTCCGGGTGCAGCTCATCGGCGGCATCATCCTCCATCAGGGCCGCATCGCCGAGATGAAGACCGGCGAGGGCAAGACCCTGACCTCCACCCTGCCCGCCTATCTCAACGGGCTGACGGGCAAGGGCGTGCATATCGTCACCGTCAACGACTATCTGGCCAAATATCAGGGCGAGATGATGGGCAATGTTTACCGCTTCATGGGCCTTTCCTGCGGCATCATCATCCACGATCTGGATAAGGAGCAGCGCCGGGCGGCCTATGCCGCCGATGTGACCTACGGCACCAATAACGAGATGGGCTTCGACTACCTGCGGGACAATATGTGCATCTTCAAGCAGGACATGGTCCAGCGGCCCTTCCACTTCGCCGTGGTGGACGAGGTGGACTCCATCCTCATCGACGAGGCCCGGACGCCGCTGATCATCTCCGGCCAGGGCGACAAATCCACCGACCTTTACCGGCAGGCGGATCTCTTTGCCCGGACGCTGACGCCCCTGAAGCTGGTGGAGGTGGACGAAAAGGAGAGCCAGGAGGACATCCCTGCCGACTATATCGTGGACGAAAAGGCCAACACGGCCACCATCACCCCCCGGGGCGTTGCCAAGGCGGAGAAGTATTTCGGCTGCGGCAACCTTTCCGACCCGGAAAACGCCACCCTGCTGCACCATATCAATCAGGCCATCAAGGCCCACGGCTGTATGAAGCGGGACACCGACTATGTAGTCCAGGACGGGCAGATCATCATCGTGGATGAGTTCACCGGCCGCCTGATGCTGGGCCGCCGCTATTCCGAGGGCCTGCATCAGGCCATCGAGGCCAAGGAGGGCGTGGAGGTCAAGCGGGAGAGCCGGACGCTGGCCACCATCACCTTCCAGAATTACTTCCGGATGTATCCCAAGCTCTCCGGCATGACCGGTACGGCGCTGACGGAGGAGGCGGAGTTCCGGGGGACCTATGCGCTGGATGTGATCGAGATCCCCACCAACAAGCCCATGATCCGGAAGGACCATGAGGATCAGGTCTATCTCACGGAAAAGGGCAAGTATCAGGCCATCCTCCGCAAGATCCGGGCCTGCCACGAAAAGGAGCAGCCGGTGCTGGTGGGCACGATCTCCATCGAAAAGAGCGAGCTGCTTTCCTCCCTGCTGAAGCGGGAGGGCATCCGGCATCAGGTGCTCAACGCCAAGCACCACGACAAGGAGGCCATGATCGTGGCCCAGGCGGGCCGGCCCGGCGCCATTACCATCGCCACCAACATGGCGGGCCGCGGCACGGACATCATGCTGGGCGGCAACGCCTCCTATATGGCCAAGGACGAGCTGGCCAGAGCGGGCTATTCCGATGAGATCATCGCGGAGGCCGCCGGCTATGCCCAGACGGACGACGCCCAGATCCTGGAGGCCCGGACGCTGTTCCGCCAGAAGCTGGAGCAGTACAAGGAGAGCATCCGCGCCGACGCGGACCGGGTCCGGCAGGCGGGCGGGCTCTGCATCATCGGCACCGAGCGCCACGAGTCCCGCCGCATCGACAATCAGCTCCGGGGCCGGGCGGGCCGCCAGGGCGACCCGGGCGAAAGCACCTTCTTCCTTTCGTTGGAGGATGATCTGATGCGCCGCTTCGGCGGCAGCCGGGTGCAGTCCATCATCGCCACCCTGAAGGTCCCCGAGGACGAGCCCATCAACGCCCGCATCCTCTCCAACGCCATCGAGAGCGCCCAGACCCGGGTGGAGGGCATCCATTATCAGTCCCGAAAGTCCGTTTTGGAATATGACGATGTAATGAACCATCAGCGGGAGCTGATCTATGGCCAGCGGATGCAGGTGCTGGACGGCATGGATGTGCAGGAGCAGGTCCGGGGCATGGTCCGCTTCGAGATCGAGCAGGAGGTCCATTCCGCCGCGGCCGGCCACAAGACGCTGGAAAAGCTGGCGGCCAGCCAGATCGCCGCCCATTATACCCGCTTGTTCATCGCACCGGAGGAGACCACCTCGCTGGCCGTCCGGCTGGAGGGTATGACGCCGGAGGAGGCCATCGCCTGGCTGCAGGAGCGGGCCAATAAGGTCTATAACGCCAAGGAGCAGGCGCTGGGCGCGGAGATCATGCGGGAGCTGGAGCGGGTCGTCCTGCTGCGCACCGTGGACGAAAAGTGGATCGACCACATCGACGCCATGAGCGAAATGCGCCGGGGCATCGGCCTGAATGCCTACGCCCAGGTGAACCCGCTGGATCAGTATAAAAAGATCGGCTTTGAGATGTTCGAGGGCATGGTAGACGATATCAAAGCCACCGTGGCCTCCCGGATCTTCCTGGCCCAGGTGAATATGAAGCGGGAGCAGGTGGCCAAGGAGACGGGCACCTCCGGCGACGGCACGCTCCAGCGCCGCCCCGTCCGCAAGGGCGTCAAGGTGGGCCGCAACGATCCCTGCCCCTGCGGCAGCGGCAAGAAATATAAGCATTGCTGCGGGAAATAAGAGGAAGCAAAGCAAACGCCCGGCCAAGTGGCCGGGCGCTTTTATGTTTTTCGTCCCCCGCAGGGCTTGGCTCCCCTGTGTAAGGGGAGCTGGCAAACCCGAAGGGTTTGACTGAGGGGTTGTGGGTATCGTGTAGGAACGGGATTACGGTTACAGGATGCCTTCTCCTGCACCCGACCTACAACCCCTCCGCTTCGCATCCGCTCAGCACCTCCCCTTACACAGGGGAGGCAAGGGTGGTGGGAGGTTGCTCGCTCTGCCCCCTTACACAGGGAAGACAAGGGGCTGAGAGCGGGCCTTTCCCGATCATTTCTGCGGGAAATGCGACTGCAGATAAGCAAAGGTCGTGGCGGGGACCAGAGCGCGGGTCTCCTCCACCCGGCCCTCCGCCAGCAGCGCCCGGACCCGGGAAGCGGAGATGGGCGCGCCGTCCTGCTCCTTCCGGGGGATCAGCGTCACCTCTACGCCCCGGCCGGGCAAAAAGGCCATCAGCTGCCGGTTATAGGCGTCGGTGACGGGGGAAAGCGGCTCTGTCCCCACGAACCGCCGGGTGATGTGCAGGGCGGGGGCAAAGCAGGAGGAAAAGATCTCCAGATCCAGTCCGCAGCGGATCTCCGGGATGCGATCCTTGTCCTTGATGAAATAGGTGGGGAAGGTGGCGGCGGAGATCAGATAATCCCCGGTGGGATGGACGAGAACATTGGGCAGATCCGCCGTCCCCGCCTTTGCCAGCGCCAGCCGCGTTTCCGCCGGAAACAGGCTCCTGTCCTCCGAAAGGATGAAAAGATGCAGCAGCCCGCACTGGCGCGCCGCCTGCTCGATGAGATAGCGGTGGCCCAGGGTGAAGGGGTTGCAGTTGGCCACGATGGCGCCCACCGTGCCGGTGCAGGCCGGCGCCTTGAGCGACGCCACGAATTGCTTGCAGCCGTCCTTGATGTTTTCCATGAGCAGGGTGTCGGCCGTCTCCGCCACGGGGTAAAAGCTCAGCTCCTGAAACATCCGCCGGTTTTTCGGCTTGGTATAGAGAAACAGATGCCGCAGGCCCCGGCGGAAGGCCTCCTGCCGCAGCTGGGTCAGAATGGTGGCCGTCAGCCCCTCCCCCTGATGCTCGTCGGCCACGGCGATGCATTTGCAGATGGCTCCGTCCAGCGAGCCGGAGGCGATGATCTCGTCGTTTTCCAGCAGATTGACGGTAAATTGGATGCTCTCGTCATAATCCAGCCCCTCCCGGGCCAGAAAGCGCCGGGTCTCCTCCCGCCGCCAGGGGCGCAGCGGCGCACCGTATTCCAGTTCCATAGGCTCCTCCTCACTTCAGGCCAAACAGCCGCTTTCCGTTTTCCAGACAAAGGGCGGCCAGCGCCTCCGGCTCCATATCCAGCACCTCCGCCAGCCTTTGGGCGATATAGGGCAGGCTGCGGGAATCGTTGCGCCGGCCCCGCAGAGGGACGGGGGAGAGATAGGGCGAATCCGTCTCCAGCAGCAGCCGGTCCCGGGGGACGGCAGCCGCCGCCTCCAGGCTTTTCCGGGCGTTTTTATAGGTCACAGGGCCGTCAAAGCCAAAATACCAGCCCCTTTCGGCCAGCGCCCGGGCCATTTCCGGGCTGCCGCTGAAGCAGTGCAGAACGCCCCGCGCCTGGGGAAACTCCTCCAGAATATCCAGCGTGTCGCCGTGGGCCTCCCGGTCGTGGACGATCACCGGCAGGTCAAGCTCCCGGGCCAGCGCCAGCTGGGCGCGAAAGGCCTGCCGCTGGATCTCCCGGGGCGGATTCTGCTCCCAGTAATAATCCAGCCCGATCTCGCCGATGGCGATGACCTTCGGCCTTTCCGCCAGCTGCCGCAGGGCGGAAAGGGCGGCCTCCCCGAAGCCCGCGCAGTGCTCCGGATGGACGCCCACGGCGGCGTAAACATGGGGATAGGTCTCCGCCAGCGCCGCCGCCCTTTGGGAGGAGGGCAGGTCGCAGCCCGGATCCAGCACCAGCGAGACCCCGGCCTCCGGCAGCGCGGAAAGCACGGCGTCCCGGTCGGCGTCGAAGGCCTCGTCGTCGTAATGGGCGTGGGTATCAAAAAGCTCCATGAGATCCTCCTGATGATTTTGAAAAAGGGCCGGTCTTGCCGGCCCTGAGGGGGGACATTTAAGAAAACGCAGGCTTCAGCACATTTTTGCGCCGGCGGGGATGGCGTCGTCCAGCATGACCAGCTGGAGCTTTTCCTCGCCCTGCTCCTTGTGGACAGCGGAGATCAGCATGCCGCAGCTCTCCTGCCCCATCATCTTCCGGGGCGGCAGGTTGACGATGGCCAGCAGCGTCTTGCCCAAAAGCTGCTCCGGCTCGTAAAACTTATGGATGCCGGAGAGGATCTGCCGGTCGGTGCCGGTGCCGTCGTCCAGAATAAACTTCAGCAGCTTGTCGGATTTCTTCACGGCGGAGCATTCCTTCACCTTGACGGCCCGGAAATCGCTTTTGCAGAAGGTGTCGAAGTCCACGGTCTCCTCCAGCTGCGGCTCCAGCTCCAGCGGCGGCAGCGCGGCCTTTTTCGCTTCCTCGGCCAGCTGCTCCAGCTCGGCCAGGGCCTGCTCCGCGTCGATGCGGGGGAAGAGATTATCGCCCTTGACGGTGGGCCGGGTCTCGCTCCGGCGTCCCCACTGGGCCGCGCTCTCCCAGCTGCGGCAGCAGGGGCAGGCGCCGATCTGCGCAAAGAGCTTGTCCATGCTCTCGGGCATGAAGGGCGTCAGCAGAATGCCGCAGATCCGGGTGACCTCCAGCAGGTTGTAAAGCACATGGGCCAGCCGGGGGCCGTTTTTGTCCATATCCTTGGCCAGCGCCCAGGGGGCGTTTTCATCAATATACTTATTGGCCCGGTCGATGACCTGGAAGACCTCGTCCAGCGCCTTGTGGGGGGCGAAGGCATCCATCTGGGCCTGATAGCGATCCCGCAGGGCGCAGGCGGCGGCCTTCAGCTGGGCGTCGAAGGGCTGCTCGTCCACGGGCCGGCTGCAGCCCTCCGGCAGCGCGCCGCCGAAATATTTGCCCACCATGGCGGTGGTGCGGCTCACCAGATTGCCCAGAACATTGGCCAGATCCACATTGATGGTGTTGATCAGGGCCTCGTTGGAGAAGTTGCCGTCGGAGCCGAAGGGGAAGGTGCGCAGCAGGAAGAAGCGCAGGGCGTCCACGCCGAACATCTCCGCCAGCACATAGGGATCCACCACA
>USML01000061.1 GCA_900555855.1 uncultured Eubacteriales bacterium
ACAAGCCCGTCTGGACCGAGATCGAGCCCGGCCACTTCATCATGGCCAACCAGGAGGAGCTGGCAAAGTACAAGGCCCAGATCGGGAAATAACCGAAAACACACCAAAAGCGGCAGCTTCGGCTGCCGCTTTTTCTGTTCGCACTTACAAAGTTTGCAAAAAGGCTTGCATCGTACATAGATGTACGGTGTATGCTGAAGCTGGCGCAGAAAAAGCGCCGCCGAAAGCCCATGCATTTTAGGGGAAAAAACGCGCATTTCGCGCTGTTTCCGCGCAAAAGACCGAAAGGACGCTATAATCAGAAGCAACGGAGGATCAACGGACAAACAACGGATAAACAGCGGAAAATCAGCGGAAAATCAACGAATTTGATTCAGCAATACAATGTCAGGGGGAGACAAACATGAAACAACGGATCATCAGTCTTCTGCTGGTGGTTTGCATGGTCATGACGCTTCTGCCGGCGGGCGCGCTGGCGGCAAACGGAACGACCGGCAAAACGGAGGCAGAAACGGGCCGGGCGGCAGAGCCGTTCGCCGATGTGCCCAGCGACAGCTGGTATGCCTCGGCGGTACGCTATGTCTGTGCCAACGGCTTTTTCAACGGGACCAGCGCCACGACCTTTGCGCCCGAGGGCAATATGACCCGGGCCATGTTCGTCACGGTGCTGGGCCGCATGGCGGGCGTGGATCCGGCCGATTATCCCGGCACGGATTTCACCGATGTGCAGGAGGGCCTCTGGTATGCCCCTTATGTGAAATGGGCGGCGCAGTATGGCATCACCACCGGCACCGGCGGCGGGAAATTCTCGCCGGACGCCCTGATCACCAGAGAGCAGATGGCGGCGTTTTTCGTCCGCTATTTTGAAAAGTTCGGGGTGCGCTTCAAGACGGAGCCCTCCGTCACCACCCAGCCCGCCGATCTGGAGCGCGTTTCCTCCTGGGCGCGGGACGCCGTGCTGCAGCTGTGGGCTCTGGGCCTGCTCAATGGCGACGGCGTGAACTTTAACCCCGGCGATAACGCCGCGCGCTGCCAGACGGCCGCGCTCTGCCAGCGGGCTGACCTGGCCGTTGAGACCTGGTATACCGCGCCGGGCGTGGAGAGCAGCCGCGCCAGCGTGGATCCCGACGCGCAGCCTGCGGAAGAGGAGAAAAAGCCCTCCGGCTCCGGCTCCGGCGAAAGCAGCTCCGGCGATACCAAGACCACCTATTATGAGGTGAGCTTTGCGCTGGGCGAAAAGGTGAGCCAGGGCGAGGTGACGCTGCCGAACCGCGCCACCTACCCGGCGGGGACGAAGATCTCCGCCATCCCCACGCCCTCCCAGCAGGACGGCGTGTTTTTGGGCTGGTATTATGACGCGGCCATGACCCGCCTGGTGGGCGCAGACGCCACCGTGGACCGCAGCATGACGCTGTATGCGAAAATGGGCCAGGTGCTGGCGGTGAACGCCAACGAGCAGGAGACCCCGAATTATGTGACCGTCACCGTCCCGGCGGCGGAGGTGGACGGCTATACCTTTACCATCAACGGATATGCAGAGGGCTGCATCCTCTCCTTCCTCAATGTGACGGCCAACAACGCCGAGATGAAAAACACCGCGGCGGAGAGCGAGAGCTACCGCTATACGGTAAGCGGCTCCGCGGTCCGCCCCAAGCTGGCCCCGGGCCAGACCTACCGGGTGGAGCTGGAGGCGGATTCGTCCGCGTGCTTTGTGGTGAACGGCGAAGCGCAGGCGCAGAGCGTCCGCGTGCTGAACATCATTACCGAAAAGGGTCAGGTGGATCGCCTGACGCTGAACAGCGGCGTGCGGTTCATCCCCAAGGCCCAGGTGGAGGATCTGGGCGAGCTGGACGGTCTGTTCCGGCTGACGCTGAAGCAGGACGGCACGGGCGATACGAACTCCATCCAGAAGGCGGCGCAGAAGGGCGCTTTTACCTATAAGGGCGAGGTGACGCTGGCCGTCGGCGATACCGTGGCCATCTATGAGGGCAAGCATCCCGAGGCGCGCACCGATGCGGCGCTGGGAAAGAACGACGGCGACAACGGCACCATTGCCTATGTGGAGATCACAGGGATCCAGGGCGACCGCTACAGCTATAAGACCGCAGATTCGGAGGATGTGCTGTTCACGCCGGATGTTTTGCCGGTGCGCGCCGCCGCGGACAAGGATCCCGCCGACGGCAGCGTCCTCACGGTGGAGCAGGCGGAGCTGACCTTTACCGACGACAAATATGCCGTCATGGGACTGGATTCCCAGACCACCGTGGATGTGGGCGACTTTCTGGCCATCTATCAGGGCGAAACGCCGGAGCAGGCGATGGCCCTGACCTACGGCAGGATCACCCAAGTGGAGACCACGCAGGCAGACGGCGTGGAATGCTATGTGCTGACCTATGCGGCGGCCGCGGAGGCGGAGGTCCTGGCGGCCATGGATCTCTATAACACCCGCCAGGAGCAGGTGGAGCTTACCCAGCAGCAGAAGGCCGAGATCGAGCAGAGCATCGAGGCGCAGGCCATGGAAAGCGGCTTTGTGGAGGAGGCCTCCCGGTATCTTGCCGCGCTGGCGCTGGAGACCGACGGCTTCCGGGAGCTCAGCGACGATATGGATCTGGATCTGGCGGCTTATTCCGTCACCTATGCCGACGGCACGCCTGTGGAGCCGGGCGAGATGGCGCTCATGAGCGGCAAGGCGAGGATCACGGATAAAAAGGTGGAGGCCACCGTTGCCGCGGGCCATGTGCTCCAGCATTTTGAGGATGGCTGGGGCGTGCGCGTGGAGCTGGCCCTGGGCTTTACGGTGGATGTGGGCGGCAAGCTGGAGATCAAGGTGCAGGCCGTCTTTGAGCAGGAGGTGCTCATCACCATCAACACCAGCGGCGGCGCCATCTGGAAATGGAAATGGATCTTCCCCTATATTTACGATTATCAGCTCAACGCCAACATCGACCTGGGCACCTATACCGGCATCGGCATCACCGCCACCGCCAAGACGGTGGGCGAGGAGGATGACGAGTTCGACTGGGCGCCCGTTACCGGAAGCGGCGCGGAGAACAAGATCATCAACATCGGCAAGCAGATCACCGAGCTGATGGAAAAGAAGGAAGAATTCCTCGGCGAGAAGCTGGTGGATGAAAACGGCAACGAGGTCGAGTGGAACGGCACCAACGGCGGCGGCCTGGCAGACAAGTATTCCGCCATGATGGAGGACGCCGACGACAGCTGGATCGAGCTGTTCCGCAGGGAGATCTTCTCCAAGGAAGGCCCCGTGGACCGGCTGCACATCCTTGTTTACGGCATCAGCGCGGATTTTGTGGTCAGCGCCAATGTGTATGTCACCATGGGCCTGACCTTCAGCTACAGCGTCGCCAAGCGCTATAACTTCTCCCTGCAGCTCTTCCATAAGAAGGCCACCAACCAGACCATCGACCTGGAGGAGGCCAACTATAACTTTGACTTCTATGTGATGGGCACCCTGGGGATCCGCGCCGGCGTGGAGTTTGAGATCGGCATCGGTCTGTTCTCCCTGAAGCTGGATTCCATCGGCATCACCGCAGAGACCGGCGCTTATGCCCGGCTTTGGGGCTATTTCTACTACCACCTGAGCTGGACCAAGAGCGGAGGAAAGGATTCCAACGCCTCCGGCGCGATGCTTGTGGAGATCGGCCTTTATCTCAAGATCACCTTTAAGGCGCAGCTGTTCTCCAACGAAAAGCTCACCTATCAGCCAACGCTTTATGAAAACGAATGGCCCCTCTGGAGCGCGGGCGCTCAGGAAAATGTCTATGGCTTCTTCCACACGGAGGAGGATTATGACATGACGCTGACGGGCCAGCGTACTGCCGCCTTCCCCCAGGAGCTGTTTTACATGTGCTATATGGACATGAAGACCGGCGAGCAGTATGGCGTGCTGGACGATGCGGGCCAGCTGGAGGACGAGGGCAAGCCCGCAAAGCTCTTCGCGCCCACTGATTTCACCTTTACCTTCACCAACCCGAAGTTCCGCTACGATCCCAACACCAATACCATCACGGTAAGCCCCGGCTATTCCACCGCGGAATCCTGCGATGTGATCATCACCTGGAAAAACGCCGCGCTGGCGTTCACCTCCAAGCCCATCAGCCGCACGCTGCACATCGACTGGGACGACCCCAAGGAGGCGCGCTATATCGCCTTTGACACCCGCGGCGGCAGCGCGGTGAAGGCCATCTCCCTGGTGGGCGGCGCGCCGATCCCCACGGTGGCCAAGCCCACCAAGCAGGGCTATACCTTTGCCTGGTGGACCACGGATGAAGCGGGAAGGAACGGATATACGATCCCCTACCGTATGCCGGAAAGCTTCGGCAACGGGGCCAACGGCATCACGGTCTATGCCCAGTGGACGCCGCGCAGCGACACCAAATATACGGTGGAGCATTATCAGCAGGCCCTCAACGGCAGCTATGTGCTGAAGGATACCGAGACGCTGACGGGCACCACGGAGGCCCAGACCGCCGCGGCGGCAAGGACCTATCCCGGCTTCCAGCTGAAGAAGATCCAGAATGAGACCATCATGCCGGACGGCAGCACCGTGGCCAAGGTCTATTATGACCGGGAGACCTATCTGGTCACCTTTGACTATGCCGTGGCCGGCATGGAGGCCAGCAGCATGGTTTACCGCGTTAAGTATGAGGGCACGATCTATCCGCCCAGGCTGACCCTCGGCGGCTATGAATTCGCGGGCTATGCGGAGCTGACGCAGGCGCAGATGAACGCCGGCCTGCAGATCACCAAGGCCGCGACCTACCATGCCCAGTGGACGCCCCGGGACGACACGCCCTATCGCGTGGAGCACTATACCCAGAGCGCCGATGGGCGCGGCTATCTGCTTCTGGGCGGCGACAGCGCCATCGAGAGCAGGACCGGCACCACCGGCGGGCGCGTCTCCGTCAAGAGCCTGCTGCGAAGCGCAGAGGGCCTGACGCCGGTCAAGGCGTCGGCGGACGGCACGGAGCTTCACCTTGACAACGGGCAGTTTACCATCGGCGCCGACGGCAAGACGGTGGTCAAGCTCTATTATGACCGCAAGAGCTACCGCCTGACGCTGGACGCGGCCAACGGCACGCCCTCCGCCACCGAGGAGAAGCTCTATGACCTGAAGATCACCCTTCCCACGCCGGAAAAGCAGGGCTATACCTTTGCCGGCTGGTACAACGGCGAGACGCTCATGGAGCAGCAGTTCCGTATGCCGGCGGAGGCGCTCACCCTGACGGCGCACTGGACGGCCCGGGACGATACGAGCTATACGGTGGAGCATTACGATCAGAATGCAGACGGGACCTATCCCGCCAAGCCCTCCCGCACGGAGGCGCTGACCGGCACCACCGCCGCGCAGGTCACGGCGGAGGCGAAGGCTCTGGAGCATTATCATGCGGACGAGGGCAATTCCAGCGCCGTCCTCACCGGGACGGTGGCGGCAGACGGCAGTCTTGTGCTCAAGCGCTATTATGCCCGGGATACCTTTGCGCTGACCTTTGTAAACGGGGAGCAAAGGGACACCGACACCAAGCGCTGGGGCGCGGCCATCGTTGTGCCCTCGCTGAAGAAGACCGGCTATGCCCTGAGCTGGGATAAGGAGATCCCCGCCGCCATGCCCACGGAGGACAGCACCTTCACGGCGGTCTGGACGGTCAAGCAGTATACGCTCACCTTTGACACCGACGGCGGCAGCGAGATCGCGCCCATCACCCAGGACTATGGCACGGCCGTCACCGCCCCGGCAGACCCCACCCGCACCGGCTACACCTTCAGCGGCTGGGACAAGGCGATCCCGGAGACGATGCCCGCGGAAAATACCACGGTCACCGCCCGGTGGAGCGTCAACCGGTATACCATCACCTTTGACGCCGACGGCGGCAGCGCGGTGAGCGCCATTACCAAAAATTACGGCGCGGCCGTCTCCGCCCCCACGGCCCCCACCAAGACCGGCTACACCTTTGCCGGCTGGCAGCTCGGCGATGCGCCTTACACCTTCTCCACCATGCCGGCGGAAAGCATCACGCTGACGGCCCGGTGGACGGCCCGGAACGACACGGAATACACCGTGAAGCATTACCTGCAGAACGCGGACAATGACGAATACAGGCTGCAGGCCACGGAGACCCTTTCCGGTACCACCGGCGCGGCGACGGCCGCCGCGGCCAAGGACAAGGCGGGCGACTATGCGCACTTCACCGCAAAGGCGTTTGAACAGGGCGCCATCGCGGCCGACGGCAAGACGATGGTCGAGATCTATTATGACCGCGACACCTTTACCGTCACCTTCAACGCCAACGGCGGGACGGTGGACGGAGAGGAAACCAGCGAAAGGACCCTGCGCTTCGGCAGCACGCTCGGCGGCATTACACCCAGAAGACTTGGCTTCGCCTTTGGCGGCTGGTTCACCGAGGAAGCCTGCACCACCGCCGCACCGGCGGCCATGCCCGCGGAAGACCTGAACCTCTTTGCCAAGTGGGTCGCAGGCGAGGTCAATTACTATGTCCTGCGCTATGAGATGGATCTGAACGGAGAATATCAGCAGGTCACAACGGGCAGCGGCTCGGCCACCGGCCTGCTGGGCAGCGAGCTGAAGCTGAGCTCTCTCAAGGAGAATAAGGAGGGCTTTACCTTCGTCCGCGCCACGCAGACCCTTGCCGGCGGCACGGAAACGGAGCTCTCCGGCACAAGCGTTGCCGTCGCCAAGGAAATGATCGTTAAGCTCTATTACAGCAGGAATCAGTATACGCTGAAATGGGATCTGAACGCAGGTACGGGCGCGGAAGGGGCCGACTACAGCGACCAGCAGGTCTATTACGGCGCGCCGATCACACCGCCTGCAACCCCGACTCGTTCTACCTATATCTTTAAGGGCTGGCGCCAGCTTTACGCTTCGAGCGCTCCTGCACCGGAGACGATGCCTGCGGAGGATATGACGCTGTATGCGCTGTGGGAAAGAGCAAAGCATGCTGTCATCGGCATCGATGATAACGACGGTACGGAATACCGCAATTGGGACATCGAAATCGGAAAGCCGCAGACGGTTGCCGTCACTGCTGATCGGTGGCCGAAAAAGACCGGCTATGATTTCCTGGGGTGGACAGTTGTCGGCGCGGATGGAACGCCGGACAGCGTTAGAAACATCCCGGCGAAGGACAGCTGGACCAATGAAGAAGAAGATCTGTTCGACTTCGTCATGCCGGATAACGATGTGATCATCACCCGGAACTGGAAGGCGCATACTTACGATGTAGTCTTCGAAAGCAACGGCGGCACGGGCCATATGGGCTCTATATTTAACATCAAGTATGATGAGACGAAAACGCTGCCGAAGAGCACCTTCACCAGGGAGGGCTATCAGTTTACCGGCTGGCGGCTGTGGCATTCCCTGAGCGGCGACTTTTATGAAGATGAGGCGGAGATCAAAAATCTGACAGCGCAGGATAATGTGAAAGCGCGGCTCTATGCTCAGTGGGAAGCCGAGGAGCATACCATCACCTTTGATCAGCCCGGATATGCGCCGATCACGGCCAAGACCGACGAGTCTATCACACCGCCTGACGATCCTGTCAAAACCGGCTATCGCTTTACCGGCTGGCAGGGAGACGACGAAAAGGTGTATCAGAAGGATGCGCTCAAGCGGATGCCCGGGAAGGATCTGAACCTCACGGCCCTCTGGAAGCCCCTGACCTGCACCATCACCTACACCGGCATGGACGGCGCGGCGGCAGGCGAAAACACGCCCAGGAAGCATACCTACGGCACGGATACGGTGATCCCCGAGCCCAGCAAAACGGGCTATGCCTTTGCCGGGTGGAGGGTCAACGGCGGCACGAAGGCCGTGAAGGAGCTGACGCTGGGCGCGACGGATTACACCGCAGATATCACGCTGGAAGCCACCTGGACGGCCGGCACCTACTCCGTCTCCTTCGAAAAGAACGCTGCGGACGCCACCGGCACGATGGACGATCAGGCGTTTGCCTATGGGGAGACGAAGAAGCTGAACGCCAATCAGTTCACCCGCACGGGTTATCAGTTCCTTGGCTGGAATACCACACCGGACAAGACGGGCCTGAAAGCAGATTACGCGAACATGGCGGAATACACGCTGGCACAGGCGGAGAATGTGACCCTGTATGCCCACTGGTATCTGACGGCATACGGTGTGAGGTATGAGCTCAACGGCGGCACCATGCCGGAAGAGGGCTGCCCCGATTCCTACACTGTCGAGAGCGAAGACGCTTCGCTGTCCGAGCCTACGAAGGACGGCTACACCTTCGCCGGATGGTATACCACAAGCACCTTTGCGGCCGGAACCGAGATCACGAAGCTCCCCGGCGGTCATGCCGAAAACCTGACCCTCTACGCCAAGTGGGAGGAGGATGTTTATACCATCCGCTATGATCTGGGCGAAGCCAGCGGCGCCACGAATCCCAACAGGAGCCTGACAAAGGTGGCGAAGGGCGAAGCCGTCATGCTGAAGCCTGCAAGCGCAACAGGCTGGAAATTCCTGGGCTGGTCTACAAGCAAAGATACCGAAGCCATCACGCCAAACAATGATGGGACTACCACGCATAAGCCGCAGGAAAATACCACATATTACGCCAAGTGGGAGCATATCCAATATACCATCACCTATAATTTGAACCAAGGCCTTGCAGATCAGACGGAAACGGGCTATTACGGAGAATCCTTTGACGGGCCGACCTTCGACAACCCGGCGGGCCTGAAGCGCATCGGCTGGTTGAAAGACGGTGAGGTGTGGAAAGGCACCACATTCCTCGCAGAGGATATTACGCTGACGGCAGTCTGGGGCTTGGGAGATATCGAAAGTGATGAAGACTTCCTCGCTGTGGCAGCCCGGTCCAAGACATACCGCTACAAGGATACAAAGATAAAGCAGAGCATCAAGCTGAAAGCCGATGTCAATGCCCCCGCGGGGAAGCAGCTGGATCTGTGCTACCTGAACGGTTCGTTCTCTTCCTATCGTACCACGCATACGATCACAATCACCGGAAAAACCGGTTATAAACCGCTGTTTGGCAGTTGGGTCACTGGCTGCGGTGATGGATGCACGATCTCGCGCATCCAAGTGGCCTTTGCGGAAGACACCATTACGGTGGATCATACTTCCGAAGCAGAGCAAATAAACTGGGGTCTTTTGATCGGGAAGATGGATATTGATGTCACCCTGGAGGATTGTACGGTGCTTGGAGGGAGCGCGAACGGGAGCGAGAGCGTTGATGTAAATTATGCATCAGTATGGAGAGTAACAGGTGAACCTTCGGAGAATATCGGTGCGCTGGTCGGTTACAATTTCGGCGGCAAAATCATTGACTGCGCGGTCGGCGGAAAGGACGCTTATGTCACAATGAACATTGAAGCGCAGCATTGTGCCGTGTATTGGATCGGCGGTTTGGTAGGACGGAACGAGGGAACGATCACATATTCTGCGAGCGGGCGCACGGCGAGCACCAAGGTCGTCCTGGGCTGCTCCAACGGCGCGACATCGGTCGGCGGTCTGGTCGGACTCATGGATAATAGCAACGCAAAGCTCACGCTCAGCAATTTGCTGTCTGGAATGTATACCTACACCAATTACACTGAGGGCGTGACCGGACTGCTTAAAGCAACCAGAGGTCTCCTTGTGGGCACCATAAATCGGGGCACTGTTTCTATCGGGAGCGGGGCGACGGTTTACGCTGAAGATGCCAGCCTGCCCGCTTGCGGCAAAATAAACGGCGGGACGGTCAGCTGCGATAATGTGACCGGCAGCCTCTGGGAGATCCAATGAAACACCTGACGGTAATGTTACTCCTGCTTGCGCTCCTCACCCTCCCCGCGTTTGCGGCGGAGGGTGAGCCGCTCCGTGCGGCCATCATCGACACGGGCATTTCCACCGCCGCCGTTGCGCCGGAGCGCATCCTCCCGGGCAAAAATTATCTCCGCCCGGAGGACGGCACAGAGGACCGGCTGGGCCACGGCACCGCCGTCGCCGCCATCATCGCGGGCAGCGAAGCTGCCGAGCTCAGCGGGCTCTGCACGGAGGTGCAGCTGGTGCCGCTGGTCTGCTGCACGGCGGATCAGGATGGCCGGGAGCTTCGCGGCGACGCCGCGCTGGCGGCACAGGCGATCCGCGACGCCGTCGATCTCTATGCCTGCCGGATCATCAACCTTTCCTCCGGCGCCGCCGCAGACAGCCCGGCCCTCCGGGCGGCGGCAGAGTATGCTGCGGAAAAGGGCGTCCTGCTGATCTCCAGCGCGGGCAACACCGGCGTCACTGCGCCGGAGCAGATCTATTATCCCGGCGGCTACGAAAGCGTTTTGTGCGTGGGCGCCTGCGACGAAGCGGGGCGCATGGCGGCGTTTTCTCAGAAAAATGATACGGTGGACCTGCTGGCCCCGGGGGAGGATCTGCGGCTGGCTTCCGTCCGCGGCAAACGCTATCGGGGCGAGGGCACCAGCTTTTCCGCCGCCTATGTTACCGGCGCGGCAGCGCGGTTCTGGACGGCACACCCCGACTGGACGGCGGCGCAGGTGCGCTCCGCCCTGCTGTTTACGGCAAGGACGGTGGACGGCTGGCCTGTTTTGGATCTGGAGGCTCTGGATAGCGCGGCGCTGTCGCTTCCGTTTTTTGACACGGCGGAGGGCGCTTATTATGCGGAGGCCGTTCGCTGGGCGGCGGAACAGGGCATTGCGGAGACGGAAACGGCCCTTTTTTGGCCGGATCGGCCCTGCACCCGAGGGGAGCTGGCGCTGTTTCTTTACCGTGCGGCGGGCAGCCCCGTCCCGGTGCAGCAGGAGAGCGGCTTTTCCGACATTTCGCCGGGCGGCGAGCTGGAGCGGGCCGTCTGCTGGGCTGTGGAGACCGGCGTGACGAAGGGCGTGGGCGAGGGACGCTTTGCGCCGGAGCTCCCCTGTGACCGGGCGCAGATCGTGACCCTTCTCCATCGGGCCCTGGGCCAGCCCCAGGGCGGCGACGCAGGCTTTTCTGATACGCCGGCAGGGGCCTGGTATTATGAGGCCGTCTGCTGGGCCGTGGAGACCGGCGTGACGAAGGGCGTGGGCGAGGGGCGCTTTGCGCCGGAGCTCCCCTGCGACCGGGCCCAGATCGTGACCTTTCTCCATCGGGCCTATGCCCCGGCGGAATGAGCGCGGGACAAAACAAAAAAGCCTGCAGAACTGCAGGCTTTTTCCTATGGGATGTTTTTTCACGGACATG
>USML01000062.1 GCA_900555855.1 uncultured Eubacteriales bacterium
CCTTCCCCGGCGCGCCGGTCTCCGGCGGCTGTTTTTGCAAAAGGGCCCGCTGCCGCCGGAACACCACCATGGCCGCCATGGCAAAGACGCCGCTGACCAGCACCCGGGAATAAAAGCTCAGCCCCCGGCTGAGCACCATCACCGGCAGGTCCAGCGTCTGCCCCAGCAGGGGCGCGAAGATCTCCAGAAACAGGTGCTCGCTGATGCCGGTCCCGCCGGGCAGCGGCATCATATCCGCCGCCGAATGGATCATGGCCTGCAGGATCATCACCTGCAGCAGGCCGCAGCTCCGCTGTCCAAAGGCCCGGCAGCTCATCCATGTGACGGCAAACAGCAGCATCCGCTGGAGCATGGTCATCAGGAAGGCGGCGGCGATGGCCTTTCCCTCCTTGCGGAAGCGCTCCACTACACCGGCATATTTTCTGCAGCCCTGCTCCACCGCGGGATACAGCGCCGCTGCCCGGCGGATGCGGAGCCTTGTCTCCGCAAAGCGGACGCAGGCGCAGCCGATGCGTCTGGCCAGCTGCGGCCAGCCGATAAACAGCAGCAGCGCCCCCACAAAGGCCACATTCAGCCCCAGCCCCAGCCAGCACCAGGTCATGCAGGGCGCCAGCGCCTTCATGATCGCCGCCGGCCGCAGCAGCAGCACCGCCGTGCTGATGACGATAAGCACGGTCTTATAAAGGATCGTCACCATGGTCAGCACCGGGATGGACACGGCAACGGGGATATCGTCCTGCTTCATATAATAAGCCTGCATGGGCTGGCCGCCGCCGGCGCCCGGGGTGATGGCGGCATAAAAGAAGCCCGTGAAGGCATAAAGGCAGCAATGGCTCCAGCGGGTCTTCTGCCCCAGCACCCGGAAAAGATAGCGAAACACCACCGCCTCGCCCAGCATGAACAGCACCATGCAGCAAAGGCCCAGGCCGCACCAGAGCGGTCTGGCCTGCCGAAGGAGCATCAGCATCTGCTCCAGATCCTGCCCGCGGAACACATAGTACAGCGTCAGCCCCACAGACAGCGCCAGGATCAGCCCGTCGGCGATCCACTTTTTTGCGCGCTTCATCCGGCGCTCCTCCCTTCTCCGTCAAATCACATTTTTACAGTATAACAGTTTTTTCAGGCAAAGTCACGCATTTCCTGCGATCTTCAGAAATGCGTTCTGCGCCGCGCCTTCGCCGCCGCATTTTCATAGAAAACATGGGGCGCATCTCCGGATTTTTATGAAAAATAGCGGATTGACACCCGCCGGAAATGGTGATATAGTGAGACCATATTCTATTGGCTTCGGGAGAATGTCTGCTATGATCTTCACGATTTCCTTTGCTTCCTATTATTACTTTACTATGCTTTCATAGTAAGGCTGATTTGTGTTGCAAGGGAAAGTCAAGGAGCTGCTTTTGACGCTGCACAGGTTCGGCCTGGGCGGCGTTTTTTGTTTTGATAAACCGCGAGAATGGAATGAATAATAATAAAAAAGCATCAGGAGGAACGCATTATGATCGTCGTACTCAAGCCCAGCGCACCGCAGGAAAGCAGAGAGCAGCTGGTGGGCTGGCTGAAGGCGCTTGGCCTGGAGATCCATGTTTCCGAGGGCCAGAATTATACGGTTCTGGGTCTGGTGGGCGACACCAGCAAGGTAGATATGGATCTGGTGGCCAGTCTGGACATCGTGGATTCCGTCAAGCGGGTCTCCGAGCCCTTCAAATGCTGCAACCGGAAGTTCCACCCGGAGGATACCGTCGTTCAGGTGGGCGATGTGAAGATCGGCCGGGGGCACTTCTGTATGATCGCCGGCCCCTGCTCCGTGGAATCGGAGGAGCAGATCGTGGCCGTGGCCCGAGATGTCAAGGCGGCGGGCGCGGATATGCTCCGGGGCGGCGCCTTCAAGCCCCGCACCTCCCCCTATGACTTTGCCGGTCTGAAGGCGGAGGGGCTGGAGCTTTTGAAGATCGCTCGGAAGGAGACGGGCCTGCCCATCGTCACCGAGATCATGAGCGTGGTGGATCTGCCGCTGTTCGAGGATGTGGATGTGCTGCAGGTGGGCGCCCGCAATATGCAGAACTTCGACCTGCTGCGGGAGCTGGGCAAGCTCCGCAAGCCCATCCTGCTGAAGCGCGGTCTGGCCAACACGCTGAAGGAGCTGCTCATGAGCGCCGAATATATCATGGCCAACGGCAACGAGCAGGTGATCCTCTGCGAGCGGGGCATCCGCACCTACAGCGACTACACCCGCAACACCCTGGATCTTTCCGCCGTCCCCATGCTCCATGAGCTGAGCCATCTTCCCGTCATCGTGGATCCCAGCCACGCCACCGGCATCGCCCGGCTGGTGCCGCCCATGGCCATGGCGGCTGCCGCCTGCGGCGCAGACGGGCTGATCATCGAGGTCCACAATGACCCCATGCACGCCCTTTGCGACGGCGCCCAGTCCCTGCGGCCGGAGCAGTACGCCGCGCTTGCCCGGAAGGTGCGGGCCGTTCGGGAGGCGGTGGAGGAATGACCGTCGGCATCGTAGGGCTTGGGCTCATCGGCGGCTCCTTCGCCAAGGCCTACCAGGCCGGAGGACACCGGGTCCTGGGCTATGACACAGACCGGACTGTGCTGGACTTTGCTCAGCTGTCCGGCGCTTGTTCCGGTGAGCTCACGGACGAGCGCCTTTCGGAATGTGATCTGATCCTGCTGGCCGTCTGCCCCCAAGCCGCCATCGACTATCTTACCGCCCACGCCCATCAGATCGGCCCCCATCCAGTGGTCATCGACTGCTGCGGCGTCAAGCGACAGGTCTGCGCTGTCTGCTTCCCGCTGGCCAAGGCGCACGGCTTTACCTATCTGGGCGGCCATCCCATGGCTGGCACCCACAATTCCGGCTTCAAATATGCCTCCGCAACGCTGTTTCAGGGCGCTCCCATGGTGATCGTTCCGGCGGATTTTAACGATATTCTTCTACTGAGCCGGGTAAAGGAGCTGCTGCATCCGGCGGGCTTCCGGCAGGTCTCCGTCACCACGGCGGAAAATCACGACCGGGTCATCGCCTTTACCTCTCAGCTGGCCCATGTGGCGGCCAATGCCTATATCAAAAGCCCCTCCGCCGGCAGCCACAAGGGCTTTTCCGCCGGCAGCTACAAGGATATGACCCGGGTGGCCTGGCTTAACCCGGAGATGTGGGCGGAGCTTTTTCTGGACAACCGGGACTATCTGGGGCAGGAGCTTTCCCTCTATATTCAATTTTTGCAGCAGTATCAGGCCGCGCTGGAGCGGCAGGACAAGGCGGAGCTGGTCCGGCTTTTGGATGAGGGCCGCCGCCGGAAGGAGGAGGTGGACGGCCATTGATCCGCATTGAAATTACCGCCTCCCGCCGCTATGAGGTCCTGGTGCAGCGGGGGCTTCTTGCCCGGCTGGGGGCCCTTTCCTCTCAATGCGCAGGCGCCTGCTCCGCTATGCTGGTGTCTGACGATCTGGTTTTTTCCCTTTATGGCGCTCAGGCAGAGGCTTCCCTGCGGGAAGCAGGCTTTTCCGTGGATCGCTTCGTCTTTCCCCACGGCGAGCAGCAAAAAAGCCTTCCCACCTACGGTGCGCTGCTCAATGCCCTTTGCAGCCGGCGCTTCACCCGCAGCGATCTGATCGTTGCCCTGGGCGGCGGCGTGACAGGCGATCTGGCAGGCTTTGCCGCCGCAACCTATCTCCGAGGCGTGCGCTTTGTTCAAGTCCCCACTACGCTGCTGGCCATGGTGGATTCCTCCGTGGGCGGCAAGACAGCCATCGATCTGGACGGCGGCAAAAATCAAGCCGGTGCCTTTTACCAGCCCTCGCTGGTGCTGTGCGACCCGGAAGCTCTTTCCACGCTGCCGGAGGAGGAATATCGCTGCGGCTGCGCCGAGATCATCAAATATGCTCTGCTGGGCAGCGAGCCGCTGTTTGACTGCCTGCGGGCGACGCCCGTCCGGGACGAGCCGGAGCCGGTCATCGCCCAATGCGTCGCCATGAAGCGGGATATCGTTCAGGCGGACGAATATGACCGGGGCTGCCGCCAGACGCTGAACCTTGGACATACCGTGGGCCACGCGGTAGAGGCCTGCAGCGGCTTTACGCTGCTTCACGGGCAGGCCGTTGCCATCGGCACCGCCGTCATCCTGCGGGCCGCGGCATCCAGGGGCTTCTGCACCGGGGAAACAGCCCGGGAGGGGATCTCACTGCTGAAGCAGTACGGTCTGCCCACCGAAACGGACTACCCGCTGGACGCGCTGTATCAGGCGGCCCTTTCCGACAAAAAGCTGGAGGGCGGCAGGCTGCATCTGATCGTGCCCGAGGCCATCGGCCGCTGCCGGATCCTGGAGATTCCAGCGCCGGAGCTGCGGGACTGGATGAAGGCAGGTGGCGTGAAATGACGCAGGTGCTTTCTCCCGGTCTGCGCCACGGCCGCGTGACCATCCCCTCCTCCAAATCTCAGGCCCATCGGCTGCTGATCTGCGCCGCGCTGGGGCAAAGCCCGGCGGAGCTGACCATCCACGGCCTTTCCAACGACATCCGCGCCACCATAGACTGTCTGCAGGCGCTGGGAGCGGATATCCGTCCCGTCTCGGCGCACACGCTGCGGATCGTTCCCATTTCCGTGCCGCCTGAGGGGGCCTGTACCCTGCCCTGCGGCGAAAGCGGCTCCACCCTGCGGTTTCTTCTGCCAGTGGCAGGAGCGCTGGGGGCAAAGGCCGTCTTTTCCATGGAGGGGCGGCTGCCCCAGCGGCCGCTGGAGCCTCTGGCTGGGCTGCTTCAGGCCCACGGCATGACCCTGCGGCAGCAGGGCGGGCTGCTTTTTACCGAAGGGCGGCTCACGCCCGGCGCATTTTCCCTGCCGGGCAATGTTTCCTCCCAATATGTTTCCGGCCTGCTGATGGCCCTGCCGCTGCTCTCCGGTGAGAGCACGGTGGAGGTCACAGGGCCGGTGGAATCCGCCGCCTATATCTCCATGACGGAGGATGCTCTGGCCCGGGGCGGCGTCCTGTTTTCCCGGCAGGACTGGCGCTACAGCATTCCCGGCGGCCAACGGACCCGCTATCCTGCAGCGCTCTGCGCCGAGGGGGACTATTCCAATGCCGCATTCTTCCTCTGTATGGGGGCCTTTTCCCCGGAGGGAGTCACGGTGGACGGACTGGACCCCGCCTCCCGGCAGGGCGACCGGGCCATTCTGCGGCAGCTGACGGCCATGGGCGCGGAGATCTCCGTCTCCGGCGGCAGCGTCACCGTTCGCCGGGGCGCGCTGCAGGGCCGCACCATCGACGCCGCGCCCATCCCGGATCTGATCCCCGTGCTCAGCGTGGCGGCCGCCGTCTGTCAGGGGGAGACCAATATCGTCCATGCGGGCCGGCTCCGCCTGAAGGAATCGGACCGGCTGCGCAGCACCGCCGCCCTGCTCACCGCGCTGGGCGGACAGGTGGAGGAGCTGCCGGAGGGACTGCGGATCCGCGGCGTTCCCAATCTGCGGGGCGGCACGGTGGATTGCTGCGGCGATCACCGGATCGCCATGTCCGCCGCTGCGGCGGCCTGTATCTGCCGGGAGCCGGTTACGGTCTGCGGCAGCGAATGTGTCAATAAATCCTATCCTGACTTCTGGGCGCACTATGCCGCCCTGAAAGGAGCCAGCCTATGAGCAGCACTTATGGTGAAAACCTGCGGCTGACTATCTTCGGCCAGTCCCATTCTCCCGCCATCGGCATGACGCTGGAGGGCTTTCCTGCCGGCTTTGCGGTGGATCCGGAAGCACTGCAGCGCTTCCTCCTCCGCCGGGCTCCGGGACAAAGCGAGCTTTCCACGCCCCGGAAGGAGGCCGACCAGCCGGAGTTTCTTTCCGGTCTGTTCGCGGGGCGCACCTGCGGCGCGCCCATTGCCGTCATCCTCCGCAATACCAATATCCGGCCCGGCGACTATGCCGGTCTGCAGAATACGCCCCGCCCCGGCCATGCAGACTACACCGCCCAGATCAAATACTTCGGCTTTCAGGATCCCACCGGCGGCGGACACTTTTCCGGCCGGCTCACCGCGCCGCTCTGCGTGGCCGGCGGGCTTTGCCTGCAGTATCTCCGGCAGCAGGGCGTGGAGATCCTCTCCCGCATTGCTTCCATCGGCGGCATATCCGACGAAGGGCAGCTTCTGACCTCCACGGCGGACAAGCCCTTTCCTACCGTTTCCGACGCCCGGGGCGAGGAGATGCGCCGGGCCATCCTTCAGGCCAGGGATGCAGGCGATTCCTTAGGCGGCGTTGTGGAATGTGCCGTATTGGGTCTGCCTGCCGGACTGGGCGACCCCATGTTCGGCGGCATGGAAAACCGGCTCGCCGCCATCCTGTTCGGCATTCCCGCCGTCAAGGGCGTGGAATTCGGCAGCGGCTTTGAAAGCGCCGCCCTGCGGGGCAGCGAAAACAACGACGCCTTTTGTCTGGAAAAGGGCGCCGTCCGGACCCGGACCAACCATTGCGGCGGCATTCTGGGCGGCATCACCGACGGCATGCCTCTGACCTTCCGGGCCGCCTTTAAGCCCACGCCCTCTATCGCCCGGCCCCAGCAGACGGTAGATCTGGCCGCCGGCGCCGAGACCGGGCTGCAGGTCGCCGGCCGGCACGACCCCTGCATCGTGCCCCGGGCCGTGCCCTGCGTGGAGGCCGCTGCCGCCGTGGCGCTTCTGGACGCCTGGCTTGGACGCAAAAAAGAATCGAGGTAACGAACATGGATCTGAAGGATTACAGAAAAGAGATCGACAGCATCGACAGCCAGCTCATCCGCCTGTTTTCCCAGCGGATGGAGACGGCCGCCGGCATCGCACAGTATAAAAAGGATCACGGCATGCCTGTATTGGATCAGGGCAGGGAGCAGCAAAAGCTGCTCGCCGTGGCGGAAGCCGCGCCGGAGGCCATCCGGGATTATATGCTCTCCCTCTATTCCCTGATCTTTGAGCTGAGCCGCAGCTATCAGACCCGGCTTTTGGGCTATGCCACACCGCTGACCCGCCAGATCAGCGATGCCATCCAAGCCACCCCCGCCCTTTTCCCGGAGCACGCCACTGTCGCCTGTCAGGGCGTAGAGGGGGCCTATTCCCAGCTGGCCTGCAGCAAGCTGTTCCGGCTGCCGCATATCCTGTATTTTTCCAGCTTTGAAGCTGTGTTTTCTGCCATTGAAAAGGGCCTGTGCCGCTATGGCGTGGTGCCGCTGGAAAACAGCACCGCCGGCTCCGTCAACGCCGTTTACGACCTGATGATGCGCCACGATTTCCGCATCGTCCGCAGCGTCCGCCTGAAGGTGGACCATAATCTTCTGGCCCCCGCAGGGACAAAGCTCTCCGATATCCGAGAGATCTATTCCCACGAGCAGGCCATTCATCAGTGCAGCGAGTTTCTGCAGAAGCTGCCCGGCGTTCGGGTGATCCCCTGCGAAAACACGGCGGCTGCCGCCAAGCTGGCGGCGCAGTCCGGCCGGAAGGATATCGCGGCCCTGTCCTCCCGGGCCTGCATGAAGCTCTATGGGCTGGAATGCCTGGCGTCCTCCGTTCAGGATCGGGACAACAATTTCACTCGCTTCATCTGCATCTCCAAGGATCTGGAGATCTACCCCGGCGCAGACCGCACCAGCATCATGGCCGTCCTGCCCCACGAGCCAGGCTCTCTCTACAAGCTGCTTTCCCGGTTTTATGCGCTGGGCATCAACCTGAACAAGCTGGAAAGCCGCCCCATGCCAGACCGGGATTTTGAGTTCCGCTTCTATTTCGATCTGGAGACCTCGGTCTATTCGCCCCAGTTTCTGCAGCTCATGGGCGAGCTTTCCGCCACCTGCGAGGAGTTCTCCTATCTGGGCAGCTACAGCGAGGTGGTCTGATGCCTCGCTGCGGTCTGCTTGGAGAAACGCTTGGCCACAGCTATTCTCCTATGCTTCATGGTCTACTGGGTGATCCTGCCTACCGGCTGTTTGAATGCCCCCGGGAGCAGCTGGACGATTTTCTGCAAAACGGCCCCTGGGACGGGCTGAATGTGACCATTCCCTATAAAAAGCTTGCCGCCGCCCGATGCGATGCGCTTTCGCCGGAGGCCCGGCTGCTGGGCAGTGTAAATACGCTGATCCGCCGGCCGGACGGCACGCTCTACGGCGACAATACCGATTATTTCGGCTTCCGCCGCATGGCGCTGCAGAGCGGTATCCCCATCCGGGGCAAAAAGGCCCTGGTATTGGGCAGCGGCGGCGCTTCTGTGACGGTGTGCGCCGTATTGCGGGAGCTGGGCGCAGCCAGCGTCACTGTGATCTCCCGCAGCGGCCCGGACAACTATCAAAACCTGGACCGCCACCGGGACGCACAGCTGCTGGTGAACACCACGCCGGTGGGAATGTATCCTGCCTGCCCTGCGTCGCCGGTGGAGCTGCAGGCGTTTCCGGCCTGCGAGGGCGTTTTGGACATCGTCTACAACCCCGCCCGCACCGGTCTTATGCTGCAGGCGGAGGCGCTTGGCATCCCATGCTGCAGCGGCCTGCCCATGCTGGCGGCGCAGGCCAAACGCAGCCGGGAGCTTTTTACCGGCCGGCCCATTCCGGAAAGCGAGATCGACCGCGCCGTGGCGCTGCTGCGGCAGCGGCTGGAAAATATCATTCTCATCGGTATGCCCGGCTGCGGCAAGAGCACGGTGGCCGCGGCACTGGGCGAAAGGCTGGGCCGCCCCGTTCTGGACGCGGATCAGGTCATTGCGGAGCAGGCCGGGATGTCCATCCCGGAGATCTTTGCCCAGCAGGGCGAGGCCGGCTTCCGCGCGCTGGAGACCCGGGTGCTGGCAGAGCTGGGCAAGCGCTCCGGCATCCTTCTCGCAACCGGCGGCGGCTGCGTCACCCGGGAGGACAATTATCCCCTGCTGCATCAAAACGGGACGATCTTCTGGCTGCAGCGGTCGCTGGACGCGCTGCCGACGCAGGGCCGCCCCATCTCTCAGGCCACGCCGCTGGACGCGCTGTTTGCCCGGCGGGAGCCCCTTTACCGCCGGTTTGCCGACCGCATCATCGACAACAACGGACCGCTGGCGGAAACATTGAAGCAAATGGAGGAATACGCATGAAGCTGCTGGTGATCAATGGGCCCAACCTGAACCTGCTGGGCCTGCGGGAGCCGGAGATCTATGGGAGGCGCACCTATCAGGACCTGCTTTCTCTGCTCCGGCAGACCGGAAAGGAGGAGGGCGTGGAGGTGGAGTGCTTTCAGTCCAATCATGAAGGTGCCATCGTGGATGCCATCCAACAGGCCTATGGCGTTTTTGACGGCATCGTCATCAATCCCGCCGCCTATACCCACACCAGCGTCGCCATTCTGGACGCGCTGAAGGCCGTGGCGCTTCCGGCGGTGGAGGTACACATCTCTGCTGTCAGCAGCCGGGAGCCGTTCCGGCAGAGATCCTATGCGGGCATGGCCTGTGCCCGCACCTATCAGGGCCTGGGCTTCGACGGCTATGTACAGGCCATCCGCTTCTTAAAGCAACTACTGGAGGTGAATGCATGATCCCGCAGAACATGGTGGATTGGGGCTCCCAGGGGAGCGTCATCCGGGAGATCGCCGCTTACGGCGACCGGCGCGCCCAGGAGGTGGGTGCGGAAAATGTGTTTAATTTTACCATCGGCAGCCCCAGCGTTCCGGCGCCGGCCTGTGTGGCGGAGAGCATCCGCCGCCTGCTGGAGACCGTTCCCGCCACGGAGCTGCATGGCTATACGCCGGCACCGGGGCTGGAGTTCGTCCGACAGAAGCTGGCAGACGGTCTGAAGGCCTCCTTTGGCGTAAATTATGGACCGCAGGATCTGTATCTGACCTCCGGCTCCTCCTCCGCCTTGGCGATCCTCTGCTATGCCCTGCTTTCGCCGGGCGATGAGATCCTGACGCTGACGCCCTATTTTACGGAATACCGGCTCTATGCCCAGGCTGCAGGGGCGACGCTGGTGGAGGTTCCCTCTCATCCTGACACCTTTCAAATGGAGCTTTCCGCCGTGGAGCGGGCCATCACGCCCAGGACGGCGGCCATGCTGCTGAACTCCCCCAACAATCCCTCCGGCGTGATCCTTTCCCGGGAGAGCCTGGAGCAGCTGGCGGCCCTTCTTTCGGAAAAGGCCCGGCAGTTTGGCCACCCCATCTATGTGATCGCCGACGAGCCTTACCGGGAGCTGTCCTACGGCGGGGCTGAGGTCCCCTTCCTGCCCGTCATCTATTCCGACGCCATCTATTGCTATTCCTTCAGCAAATCCCTCTCCCTGCCCGGCGAGCGCATCGGCTATCTGGCGCTGCATCCCGGGATGACGGATTATGCCAGGGTTCGCGCTGCAATCTACGGTGCGGGGCGAGCGCTTGGCTATATCAATGTGTCCTCCCTGTTTCAGCGGGTGGCGGCAGATTGCGCCGGTCAGACCGCCGATCTTTCTGTCTATGCAAAAAACCGGGACTTCATCTATGCCGCCTTGACCAGAATGGGCTTTTCCTGCGTCCGGCCGGACGGCGCCTTCTATCTGTTTTTGAAGACGCCCAGTGACGATTCTCGCTTCTTCTGCCAAAAAGCCATGGAACGGGATGTCCTGCTGATCCCCGGCGATGAGTTCGGCTGTCCCGGCTACGCCAGACTGGCCTATTGCGTCCCACCAGAGACGCTGCAGCGTTCGCTGCCCGCCTTCCAGGCGCTGGCAAAGGACTTCGGTCTGTGAGCCTGGGATAAAAAAAGCCTGTGAGTTTTGGCTCACAGGCTTTTCTGTTTCTTTTCGGCGTTTGCTTATTTTTCGTCCTTAATCAGTTCCTTGGCGGAGACAGCCAGACCGGCGATGCTCTGAAGCTCGGAGGGAATGATGATCTTGGTGGCCTGACCGTTGGCTGCGGCCTGGAAGGCTTCCAGTGCCTTCATGCGCAGGACCGCATCGGTGGGGGCTGCTTCGTTCAGCAGCTTGAGAGAATCGGCCAGCGCGGTCTGGACCTTCATAATGGCCTCGGCCTCGCCCTCGGCGCGGAGCACGGCAGCCTGACGCTCGGCCTCGGCGTGGAGGATGGCGGCCTGCTTCTCGGCGTCCGCCTTGAGGATGGTGGACTGCTTTTCGCCCTCGGCCACGAGGATCTGGGACTGCTTCTGGCCCTCGG
>USML01000063.1 GCA_900555855.1 uncultured Eubacteriales bacterium
GCGCCGATCTTGCGGCCGGAGCACAGGTCGGGCAGATACTTCTGCTTCTGCTCCTCAGTGCCGTTTTCATAGATGGGGGCGCAGCACAGAGAAGTATGGGCGGAAAGGATGACCGCGGTGGTGCCGCAGACCTTTGCCAGCTCTTCCACTGCCATAGCGTAAGCCAGGGTGTCCGCGCCGGCGCCGCCGTACTCCTTGGGGAAGTAGATGCCCATCATGCCCAGCTTGGCCATCTTCTCGACGGTTTCCATGGGGAAGCGTTCTTCCTCGTCGATCTCCTCAGCCAGGGGCTTGACTTCGGTTTCCGCAAACTCACGGTACATTTTGCGGAGCATCTCATGCTGCTTGCTCAGAACAAAATCCATAAATTACCCTCCTTGCGCTTTCGCGCAATATTTATTTCTTACTTATTGTAATCGTAAAAGCCCTTGCCGGTCTTCTTGCCCAGCAGGCCGCCGCGCACCATCTTGCGGAGCAGCAGAGCGGGACGGTACTTGTCGTCGCCGGTCTCCCGGTGCAGGGTCTCCATGATGGCCAGGCACACATCCAGACCGATAAAATCGCCCAGCGCCAGCGGGCCCATGGGGTGATTGGCGCCCAGCTGCATGGCCTTGTCGATATCCTCCGCGGAAGCCACGCCGGTCTCCACCAGGCCGATGGCCTCGTTGATCATGGGGATCAGGATCTTATTGACCACGAAGCCGGGAGCTTCGGCCACTTCGATGGGATCCTTGCCGATATCCTTCGCCAGCTGATAGACAAAGTCGAAGGTCTCCTGCGTGGTATTGGCCCCGCGGATGACCTCCACCAGCTTCATGCTGGGGACGGGGTTAAAGAAGTGCATCCCGATGACCGGGTGCTTCAGCCCGTTGCCCATCTCGGTGACGGACAGCGAGGAGGTGTTGGAGGCAAAAACAGCCTCAGGCTTGCACAGCGCATCCAGTTCGGTGAGCAGGGCGCGCTTGGTCTCCATTTCTTCCTTGACGCATTCGATGATCAGGTCTGCATCGGCCGCAGCAGCTTTTTCCTCCACCAAAACGCGGCTCAGCAGGTCTTCCTTGGCTTCCTCGGTCATCTTGCCCTTGGCCACGCGCTTGGCCAGAGAAGCAGCCAGCTTATCCTTATGCCGCTGGGCAGACGCCAGACTGCTGGCATACATCAGCGCAATGTGACCGTTGGCTGCAAAGACTTGGGCGATACCGCTGCCCATGGTGCCGGCTCCGAAAATCGCTACCTTCATGTTATGATCCTCCTGTTTTATAATTTGAGTGGTGAACCCGTGTTCTGTCGTTATCGGTTACAATAAGGCTCGTGCTTCCGTTTTTCCAGAAAGGCATGCATGCCCTCCTGCTGGTCTGCGGTCTCAAAGCAGCTGCCGAACAGTGCTTCTTCGATCTCCACCGCCCGGTCCATATCCGTCTGCAGGCCCTCGTTGATGGCCTTTTTGCAGGCGCGGACGGCAATGGGCGCGTTTTTCGCGATGGTCTGG
This sequence comes from uncultured Eubacteriales bacterium, assembly GCA_900555855.1. GTDB lineage: Bacteria > Bacillota > Clostridia > Oscillospirales > Butyricicoccaceae > UBA4644. The sequence continues at coordinate 1,490 of USML01000063.1, forward strand.
GCCAGCTTTTCTGCGGCGGGCATCAGCTCCTCCACCGGATACACGGCGTTGACCAGGCCGCAGCGCAGCGCCTCCTCCGCCTTGATGTTGCGGGCGGAATAGATCAGCTGCTTCGCCATGCCTGGGCCGATGAGCCGGGCCAGCCGCTGCGTGCCGCCAAAGCCGGGGGTGATGCCCAGGCCGGTCTCCGGCTGACCGAAGACCGCGGTATCGGAGCAGATCCGGATGTCGCAGCTCATGGCCAGCTCACAGCCGCCCCCCAGCGCAAAGCCGCAGACGGCGGCGATGGTGGGGATGGGCAGCGTCTCCAGCTTGCGGAACACATCGTTGCCCAGCTTGCCGAAGGCCTGACCCTCCGCTTTGGTGAGGGCGCTCATCTGCGCGATATCTGCGCCGGCCACAAAGGCCTTTTCTCCGCCGCCGCGGACCACGACGCAGCGGACCGTCTCCAGATCGATCTGGTCCAGCGTCTGATCCAGCTCACGGATCACCTGATCGTTCAGGGCATTCAGGGCACGGGGCCGGTCGATGACCAGCGTTCCTACGCCGCCTTCCGCGGAAAATTTTACATATTCCATGGATGAAGACCTCCTTTTTGCAGGGCGGTTTCAGGCGCAGCTTTACTGCGCCTGAAACCGATCATCTTCATTATAGCGGACCGCCCGGAGTTTGTCAAATTATAAACGATATTTTTCCGAAGGATTTTTGCTTTTTCCGGGTTATTTTTGGCTGAATTTCCTGTTTGGCAGAAAATCAGACGCGCTCCACCACAACGGCTTCGCCCATGCCGCCGCCGATACACAGAGAAGCGACGCCGTACTTGCCGCCGCGGCGGGCCAGCTCATAGCACAGGGTGACCAGGATGCGGGCGCCGGAAGCGCCGATGGGATGGCCCAGCGCGATGGCGCCGCCGTTGACATTGACATTGTCGGGGGTCAGGCCCAGCTCCTGATTGACCGCGGCAGCCTGCGCGGCAAAGGCCTCGTTCAGCTCGAACAGGTCGATATCCTTGGTCTCCAGGCCGGCCTTCTTCAGCGCCTGACGGACAGAGGGGATGGGGCCGGTGCCCATGAGCGCGGGATCCACGCCCACAGAGCCGGTGGAGACGATCTTTGCCATGGGCTTCAGGCCATGTGCCTTGACGAACTCGCCGGAGGCGACCACGATGGCGGCAGCGCCATCATTGATGCCGGAGGCGTTGCCGGCGGTGACCGTGCCGCCGTCGCGCTTGAAGGCGGGCTTCAGCTTGGCCAGCGTCTCCACGGTGGTGCCGGCGCGGGGATGCTCGTCCTTATTGAAGACGATGGGATCGCCCTTGCGCTGCGGAATGACCACATCCACGATCTCGGCGTCGAAGCGGCCGCTGTCGCGGGCTTCCACGGCGCGCTGCTGGGAACGGGCAGCCAGCTCGTCCTGCATCTGACGGGTGATGCCGTACTTCTCGGCAACATTCTCGGCGGTGATGCCCATATGGTAGTTATTGAATGCATCCCACAGACCGTCGTTGACCATCACATCGGTCATGGTGGTGTTGTTCATGCGGGCGCCCCAGCGGGCGGAATTGACGGCGTAGGGCGCGAGGCTCATGTTCTCCATGCCGCCGGCCACGACGCACTCGGCCTCGCCGGCCAGAATGGTGCGGTATGCCAGGCTGACGCTGTGCAGACCGGAGCCGCAGACCTTATTCAGCGTGGTACAGGGCGTCTCGATGGGCAGACCGGCCTTCAGAGAAGCCTGACGGGCAGGGTTCTGGCCCAGAGCAGCCTGCAGGACATTGCCGAAGAAGACTTCGTTCACATCCTTGGCGTCCACATTGCCGCGCTTCAGCGCTTCCTTGATAACGATGCTGCCAAGCTCCACAGCGGGAACACCCTTCAGAGAGCCGCCAAAGCTGCCCACGGCCGTACGGGCCATGCTTACCAGATACACTTCTTTCATTGTTACTACGCTCCTTTTTTTATTTTGAAAAGATTTCCTTTTCCACTGTCAGTTTTACCCACTGAACCATCTTCTATTATAGCGGCATCCCCCTTGTCTTTCAACACGCAATGTGCCGGTTTTTACGAATTATTTTAATGTTTTCCGACAAAAAATACAACGCTTGATAAAAAGCTGTCAAAATCGTCGGCGTCTTTCTACAATCTTCCATAAAACCCCTGCCACTCCGCTCCCAGAAACGCAGAAAAACGCCGCGGAGACCGGCTCCGCAGCGTCTTTGATTTTCAGTTTTTCCGGATGTTTATACATCCAGCGTTCCCACCAGGCTGCGCATGGCCAGGATGGTCTTTTCAAACAGCTCGTCCAGCGTCCAGCCCAGCGCCTCGGCCCCCTGCCGGATCACATCCCGGCTGCAGCCTGCGGCAAATTTTTTGTCCTTAAACTTCTTCTTCAGGCTGGAGACCTCCATGTCGGAGACGCTCCTGCTGGGGCGCATCATGGCGGCGGCGCCGATCAGACCGGTAAGCTCGTCCACGGCAAACAGGATCTTCTCCATCTGCTGCTCCGGCTTGTATTCCGTCCCTGTCAGGCCCCAGCCATGGCTCATGGCTGACCGCATGACGCCCTCGTCAATGTCCTCCGCCCGGCAAAGCTCCACGCCCTTGACGCAGTGCTCCTCCGGATAAAGCTCAAAGTCCAGATCGTGGAGCATGCCGACGGTGCGCCAGTAGTCCACCCGCTCCGGATCGTACTGGGCAGCATACCAGCCCATGACGCCGGAAACGATCTGTCCGTGCTTCAGATGGAACGCGTCCTGATTGTACTTCTTCAAAATTTCAAATGCCTGCTCCGGCGTTTGGATATCGCTCATACGCTGCCTCCTGTTTCATTTTTTGTGTTGTTTTGGATCTATTTATGATATTTGCTTCCGGAAAGAATGGATAGCGCCCGGTAGATCTGCTCCAGCACCATCACCCGGGCCAGATGGTGGGGAAAGGTCATGGGCGACATGGAAAGCCGCAGACCGCTCTGCGCCTTCAGCGCCTCATCCAGCCCCCGGGAGGAGCCGATCAGGATGCACAGGCGGGAAACGCCCTGATTCTGCAGCTGCTGCAGCTTTTCCGCCAGCCCTTCGGAGGAAAGCATCCGCCCCTCGATGCACATGGCGACGACGAAGCTGCCCTGGGGGATGGCGGCGCGGATCTTTTCCGCCTCCTTCTGCAGGGAGCCGGGCCGGTCCGGCTCCTCCTCCAGCTGCAGGATCTCCATGCGGCAGAGCGTCCCCAGCCGCTTTTCATATTCCCGGCAGGCCTCCAGATAAAACTTCTCCTTCAGCTTGCCCACGCAGATCAGTCGGATGTTCAGCATAAGTCCTCCCTGCGATCAGAGAAATACCGGCCGGCCCAGCTGCTCTCTGGGGGCCAGGGCCACCTCCGGCGAAAGCCCCGCCTGACGGAGGGCCGTCTGCAGCGCTTCCATCGCCAGCTCCGGCGTGTTGTTTTCCCGGCTCAGGTGGGCCAGGGTCACATGGCGGGTCCCCTCCTGACAGAGCCGCACCGCCACCTTGGCGGAAAAGCGGTTGGAAAGATGTCCCTGATCCGAAAGGATCCGCAGCTTCAGCGCATAGGGATACGGCCCGTTTTTCAGCAGCTCCGCATCGTGGTTGAACTCCAGCACCGCCGCCGCGCAGCCCTGCATCGCGGCAAAGATCTCCCCCGTCACCGTCCCTGTGTCCGTGCAGAAGGCCACCTGCTCCCGTCCCTCGCCCAGCACATAGCCGCAGCTTCCCGGCGCGTCGTGAAGGGTGGCAAAGGTGTTCACCGGGCAGCCGGCCAGCTCCAGCTGCCTTCCCGGCGAAAAGGGCAGGACCCTCTGCCCCGCCGGAAGGCGGCCGGCCAGCGCCTCCAGCGTCTCCTCCGAACAGACCAGCGCCGCCCCGGTATGCTTCAGCAGCACCGGCAGGGCGGAGATATGGTCGCTGTGGCTGTGGGTCACCAGAATATGGGTCAGCTCTCCCGGCGAAAGGGCCAGCCGCCGGAGGTTTTCCGTAATGTACCGGGCATTTTTGCCCGCATCGACCAGAATGCGGGCGCGGCCGCCCACATAAACGGCGCAGTTTCCGCTGCTGCCGCTGGCCAGCGTACAGAAATATGTCATCTTCTTCTCCTGAAAAACGGGGCGGCGTCCTGCCGCCCCGTTCGATATTTCCATCTGCTTTGAAACGGTTCAGTTTGCCTTGGGGATGATGGCGGGCTCCTCCACGCTGACCCGGGCGATATCCGCCCCCAGCCGGCGGAGCTTTTCCACCAGGTCCTCATAGCCCCGCTCGATATAGCCGATCTCCTCGATCTCCGTGGTGCCCTCCGCCGCCAGACCGGCGATCACCAGCGCAGCGCCTGCCCGCAGGTCGCTGGCCTTCACCGGCGCGCCGGTGAGCTTGCTGACGCCCTCGATGACGGCCACCTTGCCGTCCACCTGGATCTTCGCCCCCATCCGGCGCAGCTCGTCGGAATAGCGGAAGCGATTTTCCCAGACGCCCTCGGTGATGATGGAGGTCCCCTCCGCCAGACAGAGGGCCGCCGCCAGCTGCGGCTGCATATCCGTGGGGAAGCCGGGATAAAACAGCGTCTTCACCTGGATCTTATGGAGCGGGCCCCGGCGGGTGACGCGGATGCTGTCGTCCTGCTCCTCCACCTCCAGACCCATCTCCTCCAGCTTGGCGGTGATGCAGTCCATGTGCTTGGGGATGATATTTTTCACCAGAACGCTGCCGCCGGTGGCGGCCACCGCCGCCATATAGGTTCCGGCCTCGATCTGGTCGGGGATGATGGAATAATTGCCGCCGGCCAGCCGCTCTACGCCGCGGATCTTGATCACATCGGTGCCTGCGCCCATGATGTCTGCGCCCATGGAGTTCAGGAAGTTGGCCAGATCCACGATATGCGGCTCCTTGGCGGCGTTTTCGATCACCGTCTGGCCCTCTGCCAGACAGGCCGCCAGCATGATGTTCACCGTTGCGCCCACGCTGGCCACATCCAGATAGATGCCGGCGCCGTGCAGGCCGCGGGATGCGTCGGCATAGACCACGCCGTTGCGGATATCCATCTCCGCGCCCAGCGCCTCAAAGCCCTTCAGATGCTGGTCGATGGGGCGCACGCCGCCGAAATTGCAGCCGCCCGGCATGGAGACCTCCGCCCGGCGGAACCGGCCCAAAAACGCGCCGATGAGATAATAGGAGGCGCGCATCTTCCGATTCAGCTCGCTGACCGCAATATAGCGCTGCAGCCCGCGGCAATCGATCTCGATGGTGTTCTGCTGCAGCACCCGGACGCCCACGCCCAGCTCCCGCAGGATCTCCATCTGAATCACCACATCCCGCACCATGGGGATATTCTCGATCCGGCAGACGCCGTCCACCAGAATGGCGGCGGGAATGATCGCCACCGCCGCGTTTTTCGCGCCGCTGACCGTCACCTCGCCAAACAGCGGTTTTCCGCCGTGAATTACAAATTTATCCAAAGAGGCAGCCCCCTTGCAGCTTTTCTGATCCCGGGAGCCACGCTCCCATACGGATTCTATGATAGTGTATCACAGTTCCTGCGAAATAAAAAGAGTTCCTTATGATTTTTTTAATATTTCGGCTGTTTTTCAAAAAACAGTTCAATTATTCAGCTCTGTTCCGTCCAGACAGCTCAGCAAAAGCCTGCCCTTGGCCGTTTCCGCCGCCCACACCGGCACCAAAACCGCCGTCTGCGGGTCTTCGCTCTGAAGATAATAGCCCATTTCCAGCGAACGGATCCCCCTCAGGCCGCGCTCCTGCAGCAGCGCGCAAAGCGAAAGCGTCAGCTGCGCCCGGCTCATGGGCTGGGTCTCTGTCTCTGCGCCGGCGTCTCCGTTCATGAGCCACCGGCCCCGCACCTGCAGATAGCCCCCCTGCAGGGACCACTGGAGCCGGCAGTTGAACACCGTCCGCCCGCCGTATTGCTGGAGCAGCGACTGCTGGCCGGCCGCTTCAAAAAGCCGGGCCTGCGCCATGGGAAAGCCCGCTTCCTCCAGCAGCGCAAGGCATTGGCTGCCGTCGATGCTGTCCTGCTGCCAGACCACGGAAAGCTCCACTGCGCCGCCCCGGCGGAAGCTCAGCTGCCCCCGGTCGCTCTGGTAGATGCTCACGCCGCCGCCGGGCTCCGAGGCCCGCTCCGCCCCCAGAAGCGCCTGGGCCGTCTGCGCTTCCCGGCTGTTATCCCGGCGGAGCTGGTAGGCCTTTGGCCGCTCCGGCAGAGCGCGGAGCGCTTCCGCAGGGAGGGTGACTCCCGCCCGAGCCGCCACGGCCATCGCATCCTCCACCGCCGTCCATTCCGAGCGGCGCATCTGCAGGACCTGCCAGCCGATATTGCCCGCCAGGATCAGGTCGGCCGTCAGCAGCAGCAGGATCAGCCAGTTCCGGACCTTTTTCCATTCCATCGCTCAGTCCTCCGTTACCCGGCAGATCCCGGGCGCAAAGCCGCTTTCCCCTGCCGTCATGCGGATGCAGAGCCGGGCCTGCCTGTGCGGCAGCGCCGCCAGCATTCCCGCCGCCTCCGTCATGGGGAGCAGCAGCGCGTGCTCCTCCGGCTCCAGCCGCCGCAGATAGGCGGAAGCGCCGGTCACTGCGCCGTCCTCCACCGTCACCTGCGCCCAGCCGCCGTCCTTTTCCAGAAATTTTCCGCCCACATCCAGGGCAAAGGAAAGCAGCAGCCTGCCATTTTCCTGCCGGACGCTGTCCAGGCTCAGTCTGCCGGAGGCGCCGGTCTCGCTCCAGACCTGCCGCATCAGCGTGCAGGCCTTCTGGCAGATCTCCACGGTGCGCTGGGGCTCCTGTCCCGCGGAGATCTCCAGATCGGCGCCCTCCGCGCCTGCATAGATCAGCTCGCCCTCCTGCCCCAGGCTCAGGGTGCTGCGGCCCTCCACATAGACCAGGCTGCCGCTGCTGTTTTGATAGACCCGGGCCAGATAGGCGTTCATGGAAAACAGCGCCTGCACCTGCTGGGAAAGCTCGCCCTTTTCCACGATGTCCGGCCGCAGGGAGCTGTAGCCGGGGAGGTCTGCCGCCCCTGTGAGCAGAAGCTCGTCCCAGGCCAGCCCCGGATAGCTTTCCTTCGCCAGAATCGCATTGCTCTGCCGTTCCTGCGCACAGAGCTCCTCCAGCTCCGCGGCGGAGGCGGCAGTCATGGCCTGCCAGCGGCTGCCCTTTTCATCCGTCAGCAGCAGCACCACGCCAAAGGCCGTTTTTGTCAGCGCAAAGCGCCGGACCGTCAGCGCCTCCCGCAGCTCCTCGCTGCCGCTCCAGGCCTGCAGCAGAAAAAAGGGCAGGCCGCTGTGATATTCCGCCAGAATGGCCGGCGCCTGCAAAAGCCGCCGGTATTCCGTCTCCGTCAGCTGTATGGGCGCATTGGCCGAGCCCAGCGCCTCCTGGCACAAAGCCTCGCCCTGCTGATAAAGCTGCGCATATTCCTCGCCGGAGACGGCGTAAAACACGCCCTCCTCCCCCAGCACCGCCAGCTTTTCCGGCCATGCCATGGCCGTGATCGCAGTCTGGCTGGCGCCCGTCTTTTCCACAGGGCGCAGCGCCTGCAAAAGCCGCTGCCCGCCCTGGCTGTTGCGCATGCTCAAAAGGAAGGTCGCCCCCAGAAGGACCACCATCAGCGTCAGCAGCACTGCCAGCAGCAGGTTTTTCAGTCGGTCAGCCATTCTGCTCCTCCTGTTCTCCGGAGGCCATGGGCAGCAGCAGGGTCACCACGCTGCCCTTGCCGTATTCGCTCTCGAAGCGGATGGAGCCGCCATGGGTCTCCGCGATCTGCCGGGCAATGGCCAGGCCAAGGCCGGTGCCGCCGCTCTCCCGGCTGCGGGCCTTGTCCACGCGGTAAAAGCGCTCAAACAGCCGGGGCAGATCCTCCTTAGGAACGCCGATGCCCGTATCCTCCACCCGCAGAAAGACCTGCCGGCCCTCCACGCCGCCGGTGATATGGATGCTGCCGTCCTTTTTGTTGTATTTGATGGCGTTGGTGATGATGTTGATGATGACCTGCTGGATCCGCTCCGGATCGCCGAAGGTGGGCGGCAGGCTTTCCGGCAGATCGCAGGTCAGGGTAAGCCCCCGGTTCTCCGCCTCCATGGCCATGGCCTGGGCGGCCTTTTCCCCCAGCTGCCGCAGGTCCATCCGATGCATATTCATCTCCATCCGGTTATAATCCAGCCGGGTCAGCGTGAGCAGATCCTTGACGATGCGGGTCATGCGGTCTGCCTCCGAGCGGATGACCTGCAAAAAGCGGGTCTGGGTCTCCCGGTCGATGTCGTCAGCGCTGAGCAGCGTCTCCGCATAGCCCTTTACATTGGTCAGCGGCGTGCGCAGCTCGTGGGAAACATTGGCCACGAATTCCCGGCGGCTGTCGTCCAGCTTCTGCTGCTCGGTGATATCGTGGAGCACGGCCATCAGGCCCTGACGATCGGAGCCCAGATGGATGGGTGCAAAATAGATCTTCAAAAACCGGGGCCCGGCAGCAAAATCCACCTCGATGGACTTGCCATCCTGGGCCAGATCCTCCTGCCGCACCTGCACATTGGGAAAAATCTCCTCATAGGAAAGCTCCGGGCTCAAGGCCCGGCCCAGCATGGTCTCCGCCGCCGGGTTGAACTGGAGCAGCCGGCCCCGGCTGTCAAAGGCCACCATGCCGTCCGCCATGTGGCGGAAGAGAGTATCCAGCTTATTGCGCTCCTCGCCCACCTGTCGGAGGGTGCTCTCCAGCTGGACGCTCATCTCGTTGAAGGTCTGGCTCAAAACGCCGATCTCGTCGTTGGAATGGATCTCCTCCAGGCTGCTGAAATCGCCGCCGGCGATGCGGGCCGCCTGCTCCGTGAGCCGCTCCACCGGATTGGTGATGGTCTTGGACAGCAGGAAGGACAGGAAGATGGCCACCACCAGCCCGAACAGCATGGCCCGGATCAGAATGGTAAACAGGTTCCAGTTCAGCTCCTGCAGCTCCGTCTTGTCGTCCAAAACGCCCACCACATAGGCCGTCTCCCCCGCCGCGTCCCGGATGGGGATCGCCACATCAAAATAGCTGTCCAGCAGGTCGTTGTCCTGCCCCACCCGGCCGTTCATGGCCGCCAGAATGTTGGGCGTCAGCGTCAGCGTCTCTCCATAGCGGTCGTCGGAGCCGGAAAGATAAGCGCCGGTCTTGCCGTCCAGCACATAAAAGCGGCGGTATTCATCGATGCCCAGCGGTGCGGAATAGGCCTCCACCGTGTCCCGCAGGGTCTTGGGCTCGTCTGCGTTTTTTTCCAGCGAAAGGATAAACTCCGAGGTGAATACCGAGGCCATCTGGCTCTCAAATTCCTGGATATGGTAGGAGATGACCGAATTGATCAGAAAGGTCCCCACCACTGCCATCACCGAGACGATGAGCAGCACCAGCACCAGCACCAGCTTCATATGTAAGCTTCGGAACATCTGTCGTTCTCCTTTCAAAATGGTCTGCCGCCATAAGGCATCCCAAGGCGGAGCCGCGCTTCGCGCTTCGTCCTCCGTCTTGCCTCCCCTCCTGATCGCGGGCGTTTCTGCGGAAACGCCATTGCGGCACCACGCCCCACAAAAGCTGCGCTTTTGCGGGGACCCCGAGAATTCCATAGATTT
>USML01000064.1 GCA_900555855.1 uncultured Eubacteriales bacterium
TCTCCCTCAGTCGCCTGCGGCGACAGCTCCCTCGTCAGAGGGAGCCAAGGGGGCTTCGCTTTGCCCTGCGGGGGGTTCCCTCAGCGGGAGCCAAGCCCCGCGGGGGACGGGGGGACGGAGGAAAAACAAAAGCCGCACCCACCAACAAAAAAGACCGCTCTCGCGGTCTTTGCGCTGTGCGGTCTTTGCGCTGTGCGGTCTTTGCGCTGCGCAGTCTTATTGCTCGCCCTTGCTTTCGGCCAGAAGATCCCGGATCTGGGTGAGCAGCTCCTCCTTCTTGTCCGGTGCGGGCGGCTCCGCGGGCTTTTCCTTCTTTATGCGGTTCATGCCCTTGACCATCCAAAAGACGCAGAAGGCCAGCACCAGAAAGTTCACCACATTATTAATGAAAAGGCCGATATTCAGCGGGATGGGGTCGCCGCCATAGAGGTTATACAGCGGGACCACCCAGCTGGAAAAATCCACGCCGCCCAGCACCACGCCCAGGATCGGCATGATGATATCGCTGATCAGAGAATTGACGATGGTGCTGAAGGCGCCGCCCACAATGACGCCAACGGCCATGTCAAACATATTGCCCTTGTTGATAAAGGTCCGAAACTCGCGGAAGAATTTTTTCATTTTTATCGCTCCCCTTTTCTGTCTTTCCTTAAATTATACCGTCTTTTGCGGAAAAAGCAACCGTTTCCCCATTTTCAACGGCAAAAAACTGTGGTATCATAAAGGTAACTGTCCCATGATGAAAGAAGGATGCTTATGCCCGATACCATTGCCGCCTGCAGCAGCGGCTCCATGCCCTGCGGCATCGCCGTGCTCCGCCTTTCCGGCCCCCGGGCGGCGGAGATCTTAGACGCGGTCTTTGTGCCGCGGGGGGCAAGCGCCGTCAGCCGCGCCGCGCCCCGCAGACTTTATTACGGCCGGCTGCTGGCCCGGGACGGGCAGACGCTGGACCTTTGCATGGCCGCCTTTTTCCCCGGCCCCCATTCCTACACCGGGGAGGATCTGGCGGAGTTTTATACCCACGGCTCTCAGGCGGTGGCGGCGGGCCTTCTGGATCATTGCTTTGCCCTGGGCGCCGTCCCCGCGCCGCCGGGAGAATATACCCGCCGGGCCTTTCTGGCGGGACGGATGGACCTGACGGAAGCGGAAGCGGTGGCCGATCTGATCCATGCCCAGTCGGAGCTGGCGGCAAAGGCCGCCGCGGCCCAGCTGCAGGGCAGCGTTGGCGGCCGGATCCGGGCGCTGCGGGAGGAGGTTTTGGCCCTGCTGGCGCATTTTTACGCCGTCTGCGATTATACCGACGAGGATCTGGGCGAGTTTGACTACGAAAACGCCGCGCGAGTGCTGGAGCAGACCTGCGCCGGGCTGGAACGGCTGCTCGCAGGCTTCCAGCGGGGGCGGCTGGTGCGGGAGGGGGTGCCGGTGGCCATCATCGGCCGGCCAAACGCCGGCAAAAGCACCCTGTTCAACGCGCTGGCCGGGGAAATGCGGGCCATCGTCACCGACGAAGCCGGCACCACCCGGGATGTTCTGGAGCAGGTGATCTCCTGCGGCGGCGCGCCCATCCGCATTTTAGACACCGCCGGCCTTCGGGAGAGCGATTCCAAGGCGGAGCGCATGGGCGTGGAGCGGGCCCGGGACGCGGCAAAAAGAGCCCGGGCGGTGCTCTGCGTTTTAGACGCCGCCGCCCCCCTCTCCCCCGAGGATGAAGACGCCCTCGCCCTCTGCCGGGAGGCCGGCCTGCGGGTGCTGGTGCTGAACAAGACCGATCTGACCTCCGCCGAGCCCCCGTGGCTGGCGCCGCTGCTGGCCCGGGAGACCTTCGACGCAGTGTTCCGTCTGTCCGCAAAGGAGGGACAGGTGGAGCCGCTGGCCCAGTGGCTGGCGGGGCTTGCGCCCCAGCCGGAGGAGGTTTTGGTGACCTCCGCGCGGCAGGCCCATCTGCTGGAGCAGGCGCTGGCCGATTTTTCCGCCGCGCTGGCCTCCGCCCGCATGGGCATGACCGCCGACGCCTTTCTCAGCGATGCGGAGCGGGGCATCAACGCCCTGGGGCAGATCACCGGCGAGACCGTCTCCGCCGACCTGGCCCACGAGATTTTCAGCCGCTTTTGCGTGGGAAAATAGGGATTTTCCAAAACGGTTTGCAATATTTGATTGATTTAATACGAAAAGGACTCGAATTTCATGCTGAATTTTTTTGCCGGAGCCTATGATATCGTGGTGGTGGGCGCGGGGCACGCGGGCATCGAGGCCGCGCTGGCTGCCGCCCGGATGGGCTGCCGCACCCTGTGCGTCTGCACCTGTCTGGACGCCGTGGGCAATATGCCCTGCAATCCCTCCATCGGCGGCACCGCCAAGGGCCAGCTGGTGCGGGAGATCGACGCGCTGGGCGGCGAAATGGCCCGGGCGGCAGACGCGGTTTGTCTGCAGTTCCGGATGCTGAACCGGGGCAAGGGCCCCGCGGTCTATTCTCCCCGGGCGCAGGCCGACCGGCTGGCCTACCGGGCCTATATGCGCCGGGCGCTGGAGCGCTGCCCCGGGCTGGAGCTGGCGCAGGGAGAATGCCAGCGGCTCCTGACGGACGAAGCAGGGGCCGTCTGCGGCGTGCAGCTGGTGGGCGGCGCCCGGTACGACTGTAAAGCCGCCGTCCTTGCCACAGGCACTTATCTGGGGGCCAGGACCTTCACCGGCGAGGTGGTCCGGGAGATCGGGCCAGACGGGATGTATGCCGCCACCCATCTGACGGCCTGCCTGCAGGAGCTGGGGCTTTCCCTCCGCCGGTTCAAGACAGGGACGCCCGCCCGGGTCTCCGGCAGGAGCCTGGACTTCTCCAAAATGGAGCCCCAGACCGGCGACCCGGAGGAGACGGGCTTTTCCTTCGACCGGGAGACGCCGGTCAACAACCGGGCCGTCTGCTGGCTCACCTATACCAACCCGCAGACCCATGAGATCATCCGGGCCTCGCTTGACCGTTCGCCGCTGTTCAGCGGCGTCATCCACGGGACGGGGCCCCGCTACTGTCCTTCCATTGAAGACAAGGTGGTGCGCTTTCCGGAAAAGACCCGGCACCAGCTCTTTTTAGAGCCCTGCGGCGCAGACAGCGACGAATATTATGTGCAGGGCATGAGCTCCTCCCTGCCGGAGGATATCCAGCGGGCCTTTCTCCGCACCGTCCCCGGGCTGGAGCAGGTCCATCTGCTGCGCCCCGGCTATGCCATCGAATACGACTGCATCGACCCCCTGCAGCTGGACCACCGGCTGGCGGTGCGGGCCGTTCCGGGGCTGTTCTGCGCGGGGCAGCTGTGCGGCTCCTCCGGCTATGAGGAGGCCGCGGGACAGGGCCTGGTGGCCGGCGTCAACGCAGCGCTGACCGTTTTGGGCCGGCCCCCCTTCACCCTGGCCCGGCGGGACGGCTATCTGGGAACGCTCATTGACGATCTGGTCACCCGGGGCACCAACGAGCCTTACCGGATGATGACCTCCCGCAGCGAATACCGGCTGATCTGCCGGCAGGACAATGCCGACGCCCGGCTGATGCCCTACGGCCACAGGCTTGGCCTGATCTCCGACGCCCGTCTGGCGGCCATGGAGCAGCGGCAGGCCCAGACAAGGGCGGAGATCGCCCGGCTGCAAAAGACCGTGGCCCCGCCCAGCGAGACGGTCAACGCCTTTCTCACCGCCCACGGCACCTCCCCCATCGCCCTCTCCGGCGCTTCGCTGGCAGAGCTTTTGCGCCGGCCCCAGCTGACCTATGACGCCCTTGCCCAGATCGACCCCCAGCGGCCTCCCCTCCCCCGCCCCGTGCGGGAGCAGGTGGAGCTTCAGATCAAATATGAGGGCTATATCCGCCGCCAGCTGAAGGAGGTGGAGGAGCAGCGCCGCCTGGAAGACAGCCCCCTCCCCCCCGATCTGGACTATCTCTCCATCCAGACCCTGCGCACCGAGGCCCGGCAGAAGCTGCAGGCCGTCCGCCCGGAGACGCTGGGGCAGGCGAGCCGCGTTTCCGGCGTCTCCCCGGCAGACATCGGCGCGCTGATGGTCTATCTTTCTCATAGGAGTGATACAAAATGAGCTTTCAAGACATGATTCGCGCCGGCTGCCAGAGCTGGGGCATCCCCATCTCAGAGGAGGCGCTGGCCCGCATGGAGCGCTTTTCCGACGGTATGCTTGAGAAAAACCGGGTCATGAACCTGACCGCCGTCACCGAGCCGGAGGAGATCGCCCTGCGGCACATGCTGGACTGCCTGTTTTTATTAAACTGCGCGGATTTTTCCGGCAAAAAAATACTGGATGTAGGCTGCGGCGCAGGCTTCCCCACCATGCCGCTGAAGTGCTACGACCCTTCCTTCGACATCACGCCGCTGGACAGCACCGCCAAGCGCATCCGCTTTATTGAGGAAAGCTGTCAGGCGCTGGACATCCCCATCACCGCCGTGGCCGCCCGGGCGGAGGATTATATCCAGAAAAAGGGCCTGCGGGAGCGCTTTGACATCGTCACCTCCCGGGCCGTGGCCCCGCTGAACATTCTGGCGGAGCTTTGCCTGCCCTATGTCAGGGAGGGGGGGCTTTTCCTTCCGTTGAAAAGCAAAAACGCCGCCGCCGAGGAGGAGCTGGAAAAGGGCCGCTCCGCCATCCGCGCCCTGGGGGGCACGCTGGAGGGCGCCCGGGAATATCACCTGCGCGGCCTGGACTTCCCCCATCAGGTGCTCATTATCCGCAAGACGGGCCATACCCCCGGCCAGTATCCCCGCCGGTATGCAAAGATTTCGGCGAATCCGCTGTAAAGCTTTTTCGGGCATACCCTCCATCCCTTGCCTGCCCGGTAAAGCGGTGCGAAGCGAGCGACCTCCTCCCACTCCTTGCCTCCCTCTGACGAGGGAGGTGGCAAGCCCGAAGGGCTTGACGGAGGGAGAGATAGAGCGGGCCTGCAGTGAAGCGGGATGCGCAGAGCATACGGATTGCGAATTCTCTCCCTCAGTCGCCTGCGGCGACAGCTCCCTCGTCAGAGGGAGCCAAGGGGGCCAGCTCCCATGTATAAGGGGGACGAGGATCCGGAAAGGAGAAACCATGTTTACTGCGATCTATCTATACCGCTTTATGGAGGGCGGGCAGGGGCTATTGCCGGCCATGGGCATCGGGGCGGCCTGTTATCTGGCGCTGCTGCTCTGCACAAGGCTGGGCCGGACGAAAAAGGGCTTTTTTTGCGGCGCGGCGGGACTTTGCATCGTGGCGCTGATGTGCGATGTGATCTGGCATCTGATGTATGTGGAATATGCCCCGGCAGAGGGGGAGGCCTTTTCCATCATGCCGGGCTTTCTCTTCTGGCCGCTGTTTCTGGCGCTGATGCTGCTGCTGGTGAATATTTTCAACAAAATGTTTGAATAAGGGAAAATGTCCTTGAAAGGCGGACATTTTTGTGGATTTGTCTTGCATTTATCGCAAAACCGGGCTATATTGGAAGAAAGGCCGCAAGACGGCAAAACTGAACCTGATACGGAGGAAACCAATATGGCTACCAAGGAAATGGCGCTGGCCACCAAGGTGATCCACGGCGCTTCCCACCGAAACCCGGAGGGCGCGCTGGCGACGCCCATTTATCAGACATCCACCTTTCTTTTTGACTCCGCCCAGCAGGGCGGCGACCGGTTTGCCGGCCGGGAGACCGGCTTTATCTATTCCCGCCTGGGCAACCCCACCGTGGACCGGCTGGAGGAAAAGATCGCCCTTCTGGAGGGGGCGGAGGACTGCGTTGCCTTCTCCTCCGGCATGGGAGCGATCTCCGGGACGGTGCTTTCCTTCCTGGGCAGGGGCCGGCATCTGGTGGCCGACCGGACGCTTTACGGCTGCACCTTCTCCCTCTTTACCGAGACGCTGCCCCGCTTCGGCGTGGAGGTGACGCTGGTGGATTTCCACGACCGGCAGGCCCTTGCGCAGGCCCTGCGGCCCGATACGGCCATGGTCTATTTTGAATCGCCGGCCAACCCCAACATGAAGATCATCGACATTGCGGCTGTGGCTGCGCTGGCCCATGAAGCGGCGCCCCAGGCGCTGGTGGTGGTGGACAATACCTTCGCCACGCCCATCCTCACCCAGCCGCTGGCGCTGGGCGCGGATATCGTTCTCCACAGCGCCACCAAATATCTCAACGGCCACGGCGATGTGATCGCGGGCTTTTCCGTGGGCCGCCGGGAGCAGATGGCCCAGGTCCGGGCCGTTGGCCGGAAGGACATCACCGGCTCCGTCCTGGGGCCGCAGGAGGCTTATCTGATCCTGCGGGGGCTGAAGACCCTGAAGATCCGCATGGACGCCCACTGCCGGGGCGGCGCGGCAGTGGCCCGGTGGCTGGAGGACTGTCCGCTGGTGGAGCGGGTCTATTATCCCGGCCTGCCCAGCCATCCGGATCATGCCGCCGCAAAGAAGCAGATGCGGGATTTCGGCGCCATGATCTCCTTCGAGGTGAAGAGCTTTGCCATGGCAAAGGAGCTGCTGGACCATCTGGAGCTTTGCGGCCTGGCGGTGAGCCTTGGCGACTGCGAGACGCTGATCCAGCATCCGGCCTCCATGACCCATTCCATGTGTACTCCGGAGGAGATCGCCGCCGCCGGCTTTTCCGACCGGCTCATCCGGCTCTCCGTGGGTCTGGAGGATCCGGCCGACATCATCGCCGACCTGCAGCAGGCGCTGGAAAAGGCCGCGAAGTAACGGCAGAGCGCCTTTTCGGCACCTTTGCCGTATCTTTGCCAAAACGGGAGGTTTCTTTGCCGGTTCTTGGTTGCATCTGAAATGAGGCTTCTTTATACTACAACTAAAGAAAATAAGGAGGTCTCAGATCATGAAAAATTCCAAGCTGGTCAGCATCGCCGTGGCCATCGGCCTGCCGCTGTATTTCATTACCTGCCATTTCGCAGAAAACAATAGCCCCCTGTGGTATATCGGAACCGCCGTCGCGCTGCTGTTTTTCTTCTACGGCATCATCAATACCGCCAAGGAGATCAAGCGGAAGTTTTGCTGAGCCGCAGGGCAAGGCACGGGCATAAAAAGGAGAGCCGCCAGAGCATATCTGGCGGCTTTTTTGCGTCCTTTTTCGGGTTTTCCGGGGGTTAGTCCTGGGCCTGCTGCTCCAGCGGGAGCAGCAGCGTCTTTTTCAGATGGAAGAAGAACAGCGTGCTCACCAGCGCGCTCATGAGCTCCGCGATGGGGAAGGCCCACCAGACGGCGGAGAGCTGGCCGGTGCGGCTCAGCAGCCACGCCACCGGCACCAGAACCACCAGCTGCCGGGCGATGGAGACAAACATGCTGTAAAGCCCCTTGCCCAGCGCCTGGAAGGTGGAGCTGAGCACGATGGCATAGCCCGCCCCCACAAAGGCAAGGCTGATGGTCCGCAGGGCGGGAACGCCGATGCGCAGCATATCGTCGCTGGCGTCGAACAGCCGCAGGAACACATCGGGCATCAGCTGCATCAGCAGGATGCCCACGGCCATGATGGAGCAGGCGTAGATGATGGCCCAGCGGATGGTCTGCTTCATGCGGGCCGGGCGGCGGGCGCCGTAGTTATAGGCGATCAGCGGCACCATGGCGTTGTTCAGGCCGAACACCGGCATGAAGAAAAAGCTCTGCAGCTTGAAATAGACGCCGAAGACGGCCACCGCCGTGGAGGAAAAGCCGTCCAGAATGCGGTTCACGCAGTAGGTCATCACGGAGCCGATGGACCCCATGATGATGGAGGGGATGCCCACGGAGAGGATGGTGCGGACGGTGAAGGACCGGGGCCGCAGGCCGGAGAGGGTGATGCGGATCTCCCGGTTTTTCTTCTGATGGATGGCAAGGGCGACCATGGCTCCGCAGAACTGACCAAAGACGGTGGCGATGGCCGCGCCGGCCACGCCCAGCTTGGGAAAGCCCAGCAGGCCGAAGATCAGGATGGGGTCGAAGATGATATTGATCAGCGCGCCCACCAGCTGGCCGATCATGGCCAGATGGGTCTTGCCCGTGGCCTGAAGCATCCGCTCATAAAAAATGGCGATGAAGCAGAACGCGCCCATGCCGATGCAGATGCGCACATAGGTGATGCCGTGGTCTGCCACGATGGCGGAGGAGGTCTGCGACCGGACGAAGGCCGGCCCCAGCACAAAGCCGATAAAGACAAAGAGCAGCGCCGCGCAAAGCTCTAAAAACAGGCCGTTTCCGGCGGCGGCGTCGGCCTTTTTCTGATCCTTTTCTCCCAGCGCCCGGGAGAGCAGGGAATTGATGCCCACGCCAAGGCCGACGGCAAAGGCGATCATCAGGTTCTGCAGGGGGAAGGCCACGGAAAGGGCCGTCAGCGCGTCCTCGCTGAGCTTGGCCACAAAAATGCTGTCCACCACATTGTAAAGCGCCTGCACCAGCATGGACAGCATCATGGGCAGGGCCATCTTCATCAGCAGGGACGGAATATGCTCCGTGCCCATCCGGTTTTCCCGGGGCGTTTCTTCGTTCATCATTTGTTCACCTTTATCCTTTGGAATCTTTCTGAAAACCGATTGACAACCAGACTATTATAACGATAATATAGGTGGAAGTCAATCGGCGAAGGGGAAGAAACCGCCTTTGCAGGAGAGAGGAGCGGAGGCGCATGAACGGACAGAGCGAGCAGCAGGCGCTGGAAAAGCGCTTTGCAGAGCTTTCCGCCCGGGCGGAGCGCCGGGGCGTCTATACCTTTACGCCCTTTCTGGATCTGGCCCAGCAGAGCGTTTTGCGCGCCATGGAGCGGCGGCTGGCGCTGCCGCCCCTCTGGTTCGGCGGCTACGACGGCGCAGAGCGGCAGCTTGCCTGCTTCGGCCGGCCCGAGGAGGTGGGCGCGCCCCCTGCGCCGCCCATTGTCTGCCTGCAGGTGACGGCAAAAAGCCCGCGCTTCGCCCGGGAGCTGGGGCATCGGGACCTGCTGGGGGCCATCATGGCGCTGGGCGTCAAGCGGGAGCTGATCGGCGACATTTTGCCCCGGGGCAAGGGCGGCTATCTCTTTTGTCTGGAGGAGATCGGCGAATATCTCTGCGCCCAGCTGACGGAGGTCGGCTCTGCGGCGGTGACCTGCACGCCCTGCGCCGGCTCGGAGGGGGCACTTTGCCAGCCGGAGCCGGAGACGGTGATCTCCGCGTCCCTGCGGCTGGACGGGCTGATCGCCGCCGTCTGGGATCTTTCCCGCAGCGAGAGCGCGGGGCTTTTTCCAAAGCAGCTGGTGTTTGTCAACGGGCGAGGGGTGCTTTCTCCCGGCGAAAACGCCCGGCCGGGGGATATCGTCTCCGTCCGGGGCAGAGGGCGGTTTCGGCTGGAGGGCGTCTCCGGCGAGACGCGAAAGGGCCGGCTGCGGGTGACCGTCGCCCGGTATTGAGCTGGTATTACGGAGAGTTTTTCACATTTTCCACCGTTTTTTCCACAAGAAAAGCGGCTTGCTGCCGCAGTTGTCCACCATATGTTGTGTCTGTTGGAAGCAGGAGGCATTTTTATGGCAGAAAATTGTAAACAGAACGGAAACAGACTGGTCACCGGCGTGATCTGGCGGGAGGTTTTGATCTTCTTCGTGCCGCTGCTGCTGGGGGCGTTTTTGCAGCAGCTTTACAACACGGCCGACGCCATGATCGTGGGTCGGTTCGTGGGGCCGGCGGCCCTTTCCGCCGTGGGCGGCACCACCGGACAGATCCTGAACCTGATCATCGGCTTTTTCCTGGGGCTTTCCTCCGGCGCCATGGTCATCATCTCCCAGTTTTTCGGCGGCGGGCGGAGGGACGAGGTCAACCGCACCATCCATGCGTCTCTGGCGCTTTCGCTGGCCGGCGGCGCGGTGCTGACCGTTCTGGGCATCGTGGCTGCGCCCATGCTGCTGCGGCTGCTGAACACGCCGGAGGAGGTCATGGGCTTCGCCGTGCCTTACCTGCGGATCTATTTTGCCGGCACCGTTGCGAACCTGCTGTATAACATGGGCAGCGGCATCCTCCGGGCCGTGGGCGACAGCAAAAGCCCCCTTTGGGTGCTGCTGGCCTGCACCGTGGTCAATGTGCTGCTGGACCTGCTGCTTGTGGGCGTGTTTCACATGAACACCGCCGGCGCCGCCATCGCCACGGTTTTGAGCCAGCTGTTTTCCGCCGTGCTGGTGCTGCTGCTGGTCCATAAAAAGGGCGAGGGCTTCCGGCTGTCGCTGAAGCGGCTCCGCTTTGATCCGCCGCTGCTCCGCCGCGTGACCTATATCGGCCTTCCGGCGGGCATCCAGGCGGTGCTGTATTCCCTGTCCAACCTGATCATCCAGGCGGGCGTCAATGCCTTCGGCACCAATACCATCGCCGCCTGGACGGTCTTCGGCAAGATCGATTCCCTGTTTTGGATCGTGGTGGATTCCTTCGGCGTGGCTGTCACCACCTTCATCAGCCAAAACTACGGGGCCGGAAAGCTGGGACGGGTGAAAAAGGGCGTAAATGTATGCCTGGTCATGTGCGCCGTGATGATCGTGTTTCTCTCGGCGGTGCTTTATGTGCTTTCCGGCCCGCTGACCCATCTGTTCACCGACGATCCGGAGGTCATCGCCATGGCCACCCGGGTGGCCCATTTCCAGATCCTGTTTTTCTGGACCTGGACCTGCATCCAGGTCTATTCCTGCGTGCTGCGCGCCGTGGGCGACAGCATCGTCCCCATGGTGTTTATCGCCCTGGGCGTCTGCGGCCTGCGGGTGGCTTGGGTGCTGCTGGTGGCGCCGCTTTTGCCCCATGTGCTGGAATATACCGTCAGCTGCTACCAGATCAGCTGGGCCGTCACCAGCCTGCTCTTCGCCTGGTATTATTACCGGAAGGCCCCGGTGCAGCAGCTCCTGCGGGGCGTCCGCCCGTCGGAGACGGAGTGAGCGGCAACCGCCGCGCTTGCGCGGTTTGCCCGCAAAGCGGGCTTCGGCGGCGAGTGCCGCCGTCATGTCGCAGGGAGCCGCTGTGTGCGGCGAGTGAGGCGGTCAAATCGACCGGGGCCCCCGCAAAACCTGTTTTGCGGGGCATTCGTCCACTTTCCACCGGCGGAAAGTGGACAGAAAGGCCGCCGGG
>USML01000065.1 GCA_900555855.1 uncultured Eubacteriales bacterium
CCCTGTGTAAGGGGAGGTGCTGAGCGAATGCGAAGCGGAGGGGTTGTAGGTCTGGTGCAGGAGAAGGCGAACTGCACCCGGAAGCCCGTTCCTACACAACGCCCACAACCCCTCACTCAGGGCCTGTCGGCCCTGCCACCGCCCCTTACACAGGGGAGGCAAGGGGTGGTGGGAGGAAGCTCGCTTTCCCGCCCCCGTCCCCCGTCCACTTTGCCGGGCGGCAAGGGGTGGCCGCCCAGCCCATCCGTGCGCGGCTGCGCGTTTTATTTTTCCGGTCTGTTTTCTTCCGGCTTCAGCAAATGCAGCCTTCCGCCTTGCTTTTTTCCGCCGGCGGCCGCCCAGCCCGCCAAAAACGCCGCGCGCAGCGCGTCAAACAGCGCCTGCTGCGCCGCATCCCAGGCCTTTGTCTCCAAAAAATCATCAAACGCCTGCTCACGATCCTCATTCATGCCCGCTCACCCGAATATATGTTTGTAGTGTAGTTTACACTACATATTGTAATATATTATTTCCTGTTCTGTCAAGGTAAACTGAAGGCAGAAATGAGGTGAGCCTATGGCAGAAGAGATCCGGATCACAAAAAAGCCGGCCCGCCGGGGCGAAGACGGGCATAAGGTGATTTCCGTCCGCATGGAGGAAACGCTGCTGGCCCAGCTGGACGCCCTTTCCGCAAAGACGAACCGCTCCCGCAACGAGCTGATCAACCTGCTGCTCCGCGCCGCTGTAGATATCGTCAGGATCGACGGGGAATAAGGTCCTTCCCAGGTGGGATCCCATCGGAAAAAGCAAAAGACCGCCCTTCGGCGGTCTTTTGTTTGTATGGAGCAGGGTACGGGAGTCGAACCCGCCTTAACGGCTTGGGAAGCCGCTGTAATACCGATATACCAACCCTGCGAACAAATTGATTATAGCAGAGCCAAAGCGCAAAAGCAAGAGAAAATTGTGTTTTGCCCGGGCGGGCGGTCTTTTTTCCCTTTTTCTTTACAACCGGCCCGGTTTTCGCTATGATAAGAGCATCCGGCGCTGCGGCGCAAGGGAGGAACGGAAGATGGCAAAGCTCTATTTCAAATACGGCGCCATGGGCAGCTCCAAATCCGCCCAGGCCCTGATCACAAAATTCAACTATGAGGAGCTGGGCATGCGGGTCTGGCTCATCAAGCCCGCCGCCGACACCCGGGACGGTAAAAGCGTCATCCAGTCCCGCATCGGCCTGCGGCAGGAGGCCGACGCCATCCCGCCGGAGGCGGATCTGGCGGAGCTTTACCGGCAGCGGGGCCGCCACGATGTGATCATCGCAGACGAATGTCAGTTTTTCACGCCGGAGCAGATCGACCAGCTGCGGGAGCTGGTGGACGAGGAGCATCTGCCCGTGCTGTGCTTCGGCCTGCGGACGGATTTTCTGACCCATCTTTTCCCCGGCAGCCGCCGGCTTTTGGAGCTGGCGGATTCCATCACGGAGATCAAGACGGTCTGCGCCTGCGGCGTCAAGGCCACCGTCAACGCCCGCATCGACGAAGCGGGCTATGTGGTCACCGCCGGGCAGCAGGTCTTTCTCGGCGGCAACGACAGCTATGTGGCCATGTGCCACCGCTGCTGGACGCACGCCATCCGGGATCACAAAAAGGTCTCCCGCTCCTGAGCGCTCCCCCGGCGCCAATCATAAAACAGCCCGGAAGCACAAGGCTTCCGGGCTTTGCTGTTCTGTTTAGCCGATGACTTCCTTCACGATGCGCAGCGCATTTTCATGGCAGATCTTATCGATCTGGCGCTCGGTGAAACCGGCCTTGCCCAAAGCGTCCACGATGAGGGGCATACCGGCATAGTCCTTCCATTCCAGCTGGTCGTCGATGCCGTCGAAGTCGGAGCCGAAGGCGGGGGCGTCTTCGCCGGCCACATCCAGCATATGCTTCAGGTGCCGCACCACATCGTCGATGCGGGACATGGGCGCGCCGCCGTCCACCAGGAAATTGGTGCAGAAGTTGACGCCGATGGCGCCGCCCTTTTCCGCCAGCGCGCGGAGCATCTCATCGGAAAGATCCCGGGGATGGCCCGCCAGCGCGCGGCAGCAGGAATGGCTGGCCACGAAGGGCTTGGTGCTGTATTTCACCACATCCCAGAAGCCGCCGTCAGACAGGTGGGAAACATCCACCACGATGCCCAGCTCGTTCATCCGGCGGACCGCATCGATGCCGAAGGGCTTCAGGCCCAGATCCATCAGGTCGGGCCGGTCCTTGGAGCAGGGGAAGCCGATGCAGTTTTCATAGAACCAGGTGAGCGTGATCAGGCGGACACCCTTCTGATAGGCCTCCTCCAGCCGCTCCATCTTGCCCTCGAAGACAGAGCCGCCGTCTTCAATGGTCAGGATGGAAGAGATCTTGCCCTCGGCCAGGTTCTTCTGGATATCCGCATAGCACAGCGCGGGAGCGATGACCGCCTTGTTCAGCTCCATCTCCCGCAGATAGGCCTCATAGGTATGCTGAAAATAGGGGTAGGGTCCTTCATGGACGCCGTGGCGCTCCGCGCTGGGGCCCGTGGGGATCCAGATGGCGAAGAACTGCGCCAGCGCGCCGCCCTTCTGAAGCTTTTCCAGGTCGATATGGCCGTCGTTTTTCGCCAGCGGCATCCCGCGGTAGCAGCCCATCAGCGTATCACAGTGCAGATCTACGATATTGAATTTCTTCATAGCGCTCTCCTCCCGAGAATCATAATGATAGATTACCTTATCATATTGCGCCCATCCGGGCAAAATGTCAAGCAAAACCGGCTTTACAGCCGCACGACCTCCACCACCGTGAGCCTTCCCTCCGCCACGGTAAAGCGCACATCAAAGCCTGCATAGGAAAAGCCGTAGCGCCGGGCAGGGTCGTCCTGATAGCCCGGGCGGGCGTCCAGCGCCAGCACCTGCAGCAGCGCCGCCCGCTTGTCCTCCGGGATCAGTGCCAGCCATTGGTCCGGGAAGTCCACCTGCAGAAGCCCGTCGCGCCGCTTGTCTGCAAAGGCGTCTGCCGCGCCGGGAACGCTGTCCGCATAGGGCAGATAGGGCTTGATGTCGAAGATGGGCGTCCCGTCCGCCAGATCTGCGCCGGAAACATGGAGCACCGGGCCCCGGGGCGTATGCTCCTCCACCCGTTCCAGCCGGACGCAGGAAAGCCCCATGAAATTGGGCCGGAAGGGCGACCGGGTGGCAAAAACGCCCACGCGCTCCCTTCCGCCCAGCTTGGGCGGCGCCACCGTGGGCGCCCAGCCGGAGGCGACGGCCCGGTCAAACTGCCAGATCAGCCAGAGATGGGACCAGGCCCCGATGCCCCGAATGCAGCTTGCATCCCGGAAGGGCGGCTCGAAGACGATCTCCGCCGGCAGCGCCGCCAAGCCGGACTGCCGTGGCAGGCCGAATTTGGTGGGAAAATCCGTATGCACCCGGGCAATGATCTCCAGTTCCATTCCGCAGGACCTCCGACAACTCATTTTCCCAAGCATTATACCACGGCCCGGGGCAAAAGGAAAGCCCGACCTTTACGCCAGCCTTCCGAAGGCCGCCAGCTCCTCGCCCCGGCTGACGCCCAAAATGCGGGTGTGATAAAGCATCAGCCCGTGGAAGGGCGCTTCCACCCGCTGAAGCGGCTCCCCCTCCAGAGAAGTGAGCGCGCCCAGCAGCTGCCCCTTGCAGAAGGGCTCTCCCGCCCGGACCAGCGGCTGCCAGAAGCCCGCCTGCTCCGCCTGCACATAGACGGTCTCCAGGCTCTCCCGCTGGCAGGGGTTTTCCGCCGCGGCGCCCAGAATGCCCAGAAAGCCCATGGCCGCCCGGATCCCCTCCAGCAGCAGGCTCACCGCTTCCTCCCGGCAGTCGCCTCCGTCGCCCGCTTCCAGCAGCAGCGCCGGAACGCCATGCTGCACCGCGCAGCTGTAAAGCCCGTTTTTCGAGACCGAGCCCACCCGGATGGGCAGCGGCATGACCCGGGCCGCCGCCAGCGAACGCCGGTTGACCTCCTCGCTCCCCGCCCGGGGATAAAAGAGCAGCGGCGTCAGGCGCTCATGGATGTCGCCGCTGTGCAGATCCAGCAGCAGATCCGCCTGAGGATAGACCGTCTGCCGGATGGCCGCCGCGATCCGTGCCGCCGCGTCGCCGGACGGGTCGCCGGGAAAGGCCCGGTTCAGATTGCGTCCGCAGTCCGGCACCAGCTGCCGCGCGCCGGCATAGAAGCCGCCGGGATTTGCCAGCGGAATCAGCAGCAGCCTGCCCCGCAGCGCGCCGGGCTCCACGCTTTCATACAGACGGCGCACCGCCTGGATCCCCGCATATTCGCAGCCGTGGACGCCGGCCGTCACCGCCAGCGTCGGTCCTTCCTCTCCGCCGCGCACCAGCCAGAGGGGCAGGTCCGGTCCGCCCGCCGTCGGCAAACTCCGCCGGGCCTTGCTCCCCGGTAAAAGCGTTTCCCACATCGTCATGCGCTCCGCCTCCTGCAGTTTGGTTTCTCTAACCGCAGTGTAGCAGACCTTGCCCGCCCTGTCAACCAAAAAGAAACGCCGCGGGACGACTGTCCCGCGGCACAATTTGCCGAAAAAGTCTGCGGAAACGCAGGCTTTTTCCTATGGGATGTTTTTTCCCGTCAGGCGTTGACCTGAATGCCGTGTTCATACTGCAGCATATAAAGCTTGTAATACATACCGCCCTTGCGCAGCAGCTCCTGATGGGTGCCCTCCTCCCGGATCTCGCCCTTGTGCATGACGATGATCCGGTCGGCATTCTGGATGGTGGAAAGCCGGTGGGCCACGATCAGGGTGGTGCGGCCCTCCATGAGCTTGCCCAGCGCGTCCTGAATGAGGGCCTCCGTCTCGGTGTCGATGTTGGCGGTGGCCTCGTCCAGGATCAGCACGGAGGGCTGGAAGGCCAGCGTCCGGGCAAAGGACAGCAGCTGCCGCTGTCCGGCGGAGAAGGCCGCGCCCCGCTCGATGACCTTGCTGTCGTAGCCGTTTTCCAGCTGGGAGATGAAGGGGTCGGCGTTGACATATTTGGCTGCCTCCACGATCTGCTGATCAGTGATGCGCTCCTCGTTCAGCCGGATATTGCTCTTCACATCGCCGGTGAACAGGAACACATCCTGCAGCATCTGCCCCACGCCGGAGCGCAGATCTGCCAGCCGGATCTTCCGCACATCCACGCCGTCAATGAGGATCTGGCCCTTCTGAATGTCGAAATACCGGCAGATCAGGTTCTGGATGGTGGTCTTTCCTGCGCCGGTGGCGCCCACAAAGGCCACCCGCTGGCCGGGCTGTACCTCGAAGGACACATCCTTCAGCACCCAGTCCTCCCTGCCGTTTTCGTCGGTCTCATAGGCGAACCAGACATTGCGGAACTCGATATGGCCCTGAATATGCTTCATCTCCACAGCGTCCGGCGCGTCTTCAATGGTGGATTTTGTATCCATCAGCCAGAAGATGCGCTCCGCCGCCGCCGCGGCAGACTGGATCACATTGAAGTTTTCCGCCAGCTCCTGAATGGGATCAAAAAAGCGGGTGATGTACCGCTGGAAGGTCACCAGCGTGCCGATGGTGACGGCGCCGGCAATGGCCAGCCGCCCGCCGTAAGCCAGCAGGATCGCCATGGAGGCGATGTTCAGCAGGTAAGAGGTGGGGCTGTAGAGGGCGAAGCACATGAGCTGCCGGATATTGGCCTTGCGCAGCTCCTCGCTCTGGTTCTCAAAATCCTGCTTCATGTCCTCCTCCGCCGTGAAGATCTGCACCACCTTCATGCCGGAAACATGCTCCGCCACAAAGGCGTTCAGCTCGGAGATCCGGGCGCGGATGGCCCGGTAGAGCTTGCGCGTCACCCGGGTAAAGAGGAAGGTGAACACCACGATGAAGGGGATGGAGATAAACAGCATCAGCGCCAGCCTGGCGTGCTCCCGCAGCATGACGATCATGACGCCCACCAGCGTGAACACCGAGCCAACGATGTTGACGATGACGGAGGTGAACATCTCGTTCACCGTTTCACAGTCGTTGGTGACGCGCGTCACCAGCCGGCCGATGGGATTGTCGTTGAAGAAGGCCATGTCCAGCGTGGTCAGATGGCGGAAGATATCCGTGCGCAGGTTATAGATGATCTTCTGGCCCACGGTGGCAAGGATAGACACCTGCACATAGCTCAGCACCATGATCAGCACCACAGTGATGAAATATTTCAGGCCCAGCTGCAGAATGCCCTGCAGATCCTCGCCCCGCAGCTGCTTCAGCTGCGCCAGCGAAAAGCCCTCCGCGGAAGCGGCCTGATATTTGTTGACGAACGCATCGGTGGCCAGACCCAGAAGCTTGGGCTGGTAAAGCTCCAGCAGCACGATGGCCATGCACATGGCCAGCACCAGCACGAACCACCAGAAATAGGGCTTGCCATAGCGGAGGAGCCGCCGCACCGTATGGCGGTTGACAGTGGCGTTATCCTGTTTCTTCACGCTCATAACGCATACTCCTCCTTCTTCATTTTTTCCAGCAGCTGCCGGTGGTACAGATCGGCATAGATGCCGCCCTGGGCCAGCAGGCTCTCATGGTTGCCCCGCTCTGCGATGCGGCCCTCGTCGATGACGATGATCTGATCCGCATCCTGCAGGGTGGAGATCCGGTGGGCCACGATGATATTGGTCTTGCCCTTCCGGTGCTCCCGCAGGTGCTGAAGGATCTTTTCCTCCGTATCGGTATCCACGGCGGAGACGGAATCGTCCAGGATCAGGATCTCCGGATCCAGGATCAGCGCCCGGGCGATGGCGATGCGCTGCTTTTGTCCGCCGGACAGGGAAACGCCCCGCTCGCCCACCATGGTCTCATAGCCCTGGGGGAAATCAATGATATTATCGTGGACGCAGGCCTGCTTTGCCGCCTCCTCCACATCCGCCTGCGTCTTGGTCCGGTCGCCGAAGGCGATGTTGGCCGCAACGGTATCGGAAAACAGGAAGTTATCCTGGGGCACATAGCCGCAGGCGGCGCGCAGGTCGTGCAGCGGGATGGTGTGGATCTCCCGGCCGCCCACATAGAGCATATCCTCCGCCGGATCGAAGACCCGCATCAGCAGGTTCACCAGCGTGGTCTTGCCGGAGCCTGTGCGGCCCACGATGCCCAGCGTCTGGCCCTTTTCCAGCCGGAAGCTCACATCCTCCAACACGGGCTTGTCCCCGCCGGGATAGGTAAAGGTCAGGTGCCGGGCCTCCACGGTGCCCTCCGGCGTACCCAGAGAGACGGCCTGCGGGCCGTCGCAGATGTCGGCCTCCGCATTGAGGATGGTCTCCAGGCGGGTCATGGAGGCGCTGCCCCGGGTCATGATATTGATGATCCGGCCGATGGCCGCCATGGGCCACACCAGGCTGTTCAGAAACATGATAAAGCTGGAGAACTGGCCCGCGTCGATGCGGCCCAGAATGGCGATATAGCCGCCGTAAGCAACGGCCAGCGCCATGGAGATGCCCGCCACCATGCGCATGAAGGGCCACATGAAGGCCTGCAGCTTGGCTTCCCGGATGTTGGCCTGTTTGGTGTCCTGATTGACCTTTTCAAAGGCGGCCCATTCCTTCTGCTCCTGAACGAAGGCCTTGATGACCTTGATGCCGCCCAGCTTTTCCTGAACGAAGTCGGAAAGGTCGGAAAAGGCCTCCTGCTTCCGGGTAAAGCGCCGGTGCATCTCGTTGCCCAGGATGGTAGTTGTCACGGCAACTAAAATCATCGGAATAAACGCCACGATGCTCAGGCGAAGGTCGATCCTGGTGATCATCTTGTAAAGGGTGCTGACGCCGATGACCAGCGTGTCCAGCCCCATCATCACCGTCACAGCAAACACCATGCGCACCGCCTCGATATCCGAGGTCATATACGCCATGACCTCGCCGGCCTTGTGCTCCTGGAAGAAGCTGGCGGAAAGGGTCTGCAGATGGGAATACAGGTCGTTGCGCATATCCCGCTCGATCTTGCGGGCCGAGCCGAAAATGAACCAGCGCCAGCCGATCCGTCCCACGAAGACCAGCGCCGCGATGCCGGCCAGACGGAGCACCTGCCGGGTGATCTCGCCCATGGGATCTGCCAGCGTGCCCGTCCCAAGGATCACCTCGTCGATGATATTGATGCTGTCGCCCATGATCAGGGGAACATCCGTCTGCACCAGATCGATGACGATCAGGATCAGGATGCCCACCAGATAGCTCCACTTATACTTGCCCAAAAAGTGCCGCGCATAAGGACTTTTGAAGATCCCCATCACGCTGCCCTTGGGCTTTTTTCCCTGCGGCTCCATGCATCGTTCCCTCCTTTCGTTTTTTTCGCGTTTTTTCATTATACGACCTGAAGTCAGGTTCATGTCAAGTCTTTTTTTCCGTCTGCGGCAGACAGCGGCCAAAAGACGGGGCGCTGCCAAGGGCCTTCTCCCCGTCTCCCGGTCTCCCGCCGCTGCGGGGCCTGCCCCTGTGCCGGAGCAGTCTTCCGCCGTAGACGGCCGGTCTTTTTTATTCCTTGTCGAACAGATAATCCCGGTAGGCGACCTCTTTGCCTTCCTCAAAATACACCTTCGGCACGCGGCGGGCCAGGGCGGCCTGCAGGCCGTTGCGGTTGAAGTTCGTGATCTTTGCGCCCTCGGGATAGGTCATGGCGTTGTGGTGCTGGCTGAAGACCACCACCTCGTCGCCGATCTGCACATCGGGCACATCGGAAACATCGATCATGGCCTGATCCATGCACATCAAGCCAACAATGGGGCATTTCACATCCTTCACGGTGCACCAGCCCTGATAGTGGGAGAGGGCCCGGGGCGCGCCGTCCACATAGCCGAAGGGCAGCGTGGCGATGACCCGGTCATGATCCGCCTTGTCGTCCAGCCCGTAGCCGATGCCCTCGCCCGCCGGCAGCACCTGCAGGTGGACGATCTCGCTCTTCAGCTCCATCACGGGCCGCAGAGTGGGGATATGGGGGTTGAAGCCATAGAAGAAGGAGCCGGGACGGACCATGTTATAGCGCATCTCCGGATAGCGGATGGCGCCGATGCCGTCGTCGATGCTCTTCAGGGGGAAGGTGACGCCCCGCTTTTCGCAGCCGTCGATAAACTGCTGGAAGCGCGCCCACTGCCGGTAATCGTCGTCATGGGTCTCCAGCGCCAGGTGGCTGAAGATGCCGTCCAGCTTCAGGTTGGGCAGCTTGGCGATCTCCGCCACGATGTCCATGCTCTCCTCCGTTGGGGCAAAGCCCAGCCGGTGCATGCCGGTGTCCACCTTGATCTTGATCCGTCCTGTGATGCCCAGGCGGCTGCAGTCCTCAGAAAGGCGCTTGGCCTGCCGCAGGGAGCAGATGGTCTGGATGATGTTGTTTTCCGCGCCGTAATGGAGCAGATGATCGGGCGAGAGACCCAACACCAGGATCTCGCCGTCCTTATGCGCCCGGCGCAGCTCCAGCGCCTCGTTCAGCGACGCCACGCCGAAATAGCGCAGGCCGTATTTCATCATGTACCCCATCATCATCACAGCGCCGTGGCCGTAAGCGTCGGCCTTGATGATGGCCATGGGCTCCACATCGGGGCCCAACTCCTGCCGAAGCACGCCGATGTTATATTTCAGGTTGTCCAGATTGATCTCCGCACGGGTGGTCCGCAGATGTTCCATAAGTCATTCGCTCCTTTGTTTCAATATCTGACTGCTGTATCATACTCCTTTTTTGGAGTTTCTGGAAGAGGAAACGCAAAAAATTTTGAATCTTCTTGAATCTTTTTTCGATCTGTGATAGAGTGGCAGAGGATAAAAGGATGATTTGCTTTTTATTTTATCTATATTGGGAGGGAACTGCAATGTTTCAGAAACTGATCGAAAAAGTCAAGGCCGAGCCCAAGACCATCGTCTTCACCGAAGGCGTGGACGCCCGCATTCTCAGCGCCGCTTCCCGTCTGCTCCAGGAAAAGCTCATGGGCGTGATCCTGGTGGGTCCCGTGGACGAGGTAAAGGCCGCCGCCGCCAAGGATGGCTTCAACATCGACGGCGCGGAGATCCTGGATCCCGCTTCCTACGAGGGCATGGACGAGATGGTCCAGACCATGGTGGAGCTGCGCAAGGGCAAGATGAGCCCCGAAGAGTGCCGCGCCAACCTGCTGAAGGGCAATTATTTCGGCACCATGCTGGTCAAGCTGGGCAAGGCCGACTGCCTGCTGGGCGGCGCCACCTATTCCACCGCGGATACCATCCGCCCCGCGCTGCAGCTGGTCAAGACCAAGAAGGGCGCGCATCTGGTGTCCTCCTGCTTCATCCTGAACCGGGACTGCGGCCCCGAGGAGCTGCGCACCATCTGCATGGGCGACTGTGCCGTCAATATCGACTATCAGGATACCGTGGATAAAGAGGGCAATGTGACCTTCACCGCCGCCCAGAAGCTGGCGGAGGTGGCCGTGGAATGTGCCCACTGCGCCAAGATCTTCGACATCGACCCCAAGGTCGCCATGCTGAGCTTCTCCACCAAGGGCTCCGGCAAGGGCGGCACTGTCCAGCTGAGCCGCGACGCCACGGCCATCGCCAAGGAGCAGGCCCCCGAGCTGGCCATCGACGGCGAGATGCAGTTTGACGCCGCCGTCTCCCCCACCGTGGGCCAGCTGAAGTTCCCGGGCAGCAAGGTGGCCGGCTATGCCAACACCTTTATCTTCCCCCTGATCGAGGCCGGCAATATCGGCTATAAGATCGCCCAGCGTCTGGGCGGCTACGATGCCTACGGCCCCATTCTGCTGGGCCTGAACGCTCCCATCAACGACCTGTCCCGCGGCTGCAACGCCGACGAGGTCTATAAGATGGCCATCATCACCGCCGCGCTCCGCTGAACCGCATAATAAAAAAAACAAGCCCCTGGAGTCTAGATGGGTGTTCATAAAACAGTCAATGGAGCGTATCGATACAGATACGCTCCATTTCTCATGTCAACATACTATGTAATGG
>USML01000066.1 GCA_900555855.1 uncultured Eubacteriales bacterium
GTCCTCCGTCAATGACTGCGTATCCCGCAAGACTCTTAATGCCGGAAAGCGCAATGCCATCCCTGAGCGGTGTTCCAACCGGAACCTTTACTGTAACAGGCTCAGGTACCTCCCCGGCGATGGTAACGTACTTATCTACCACAGGCTCGCCTTGTGCGGCATGAAAAATATTCAGTGCTGTTTCTGTATTGATGACAACGCAGCCGACTGCAATGGGTATCCCTGTTTCCGGTACGACGCTTCCTGTCAGTTCATATACAAGCACCTGCTCATCTCCTGCCGGATAGATGTCCGGCAGTTCTTGCACCGAAACCTGTGCCTCAAGTTCCAGTTCTTTGATTTTATTTCTCAAACACCACCTCGCCGGCCACAATGGTCATCACCGGCCGGATGGTGCGGATCTCCATGGGGTCGCAGGTGAAGAGATCCCGGTCCAGCACGGCGAAGTCCGCCAAAAAGCCCGGCGCGATGCGGCCCTTGGTGTCCTCCTGAAACTCTGCCCAGGCAGAGCCTGCGGTATAGGCGTCCACCGCCTGCTCCACAGAGACCCGCTCCGCGGGGAAGAAGCCGCCCTCCGGCCAGCCCGTCTTGTCCTTCCGGGTAACGGCGGAATAAAGGTTCGGGAAGGGGTCGCAGTCCTCCACGGGGGAATCCGTGCCGTAGGAGACCCTTCCGCCCAGCTTCTCCAGCGTCTGAAAGGCGTAGGAGGTGGAGGAAAGGGCCTCGCCGCAGCGGGAGACCACCGCGTGCATATCGTAGTCCAAAAAGATCGGCTGGTAAAAGGCAGGAACCTGATCCCGCACCATGCGCTGCAGCAGCGGCAGATCCGTGATCTGGCAATGGATCAGCCCGTGGCGCAGGGGATTTTTGCCTCCGTGCAGGACGGTCTCATAGCTCTCCAGCGTCTCCTCCACGGCCCGGTCGCCAATCACATGGGTGACCACCTGCATCCCGTTTTCATCCGCCGCCCGGCAATATTCATCCATCAGCGCCCGATCCATGACGGTGATGCCCCGGTTGCCTGCGTCGTCCAGATAATCCTGCCGCATGAGGGCGGTGCGGCCGCCCAGCGAGCCGTCCTTGAAGAGCTTCACCGGGCCGAGCTTCAGCCGGTCGGTCTCATAGCGGGCAAAGCGCTGTTCGTCGGCGCAAAACTCCCGCAGCTCCGCCGGCGATTCAAAGGAGATCTGATAGCGGTAGCGCAGCTTGCAGCGGCCCTGCTCATAAAGCTCCTTCAGCAGCGGCATCAAAAGCGCCCGGGAGGCCCAGGAGGTGCCTGCATCATTGGACTGCACGCTGGTGACGCCCCGGGACAGGGCATACTCCGCCGCCTGCAGGAACATGCTCTCCACCGCCTCCCGGCTGTAGCCGGGGATGGTGCCCACGGCCATGCCGCAGCCGTTTTCCGTAAAGACGCCGGAGGGCTCGCCCTGGGCGTCCCGTTCCCAGGTGCCGCCGGTATACTGGGGAGAAGCCTTCGTCAGGCCCAGCAGCTCCACCACCCGGCTGTTGCCCGTGGCCACATGGCCGCAGATCCGCTCCAGCACCACAGGGATATCCGTGGCCACCCGGTCCAGATCGTGCCGGTCCGGGATGCGCTTTTCCCCGGTGAACAGATCCTGATTCCAGCCCACGGCGTGGATCCCCTGGGCGCAGCGCTCCGGATAGCGCTGCCGGTATGCCCGGACCCGCTCCACCAGCTCGTCGATGGAGCGGACGCCGGTGATATCCGCCTCATACATGCCAACGCCAACGCCCAGCAGATGCATGTGGCTGTCGTTCAGGCCGGGGATCACGGTCCTTCCGCCGCAGTCGACCACCTGCGCGTTGCCCGCCGCCGCAAGAATGTCTGCCGTCATCCCCACCTGACGGATAACGCCGTCCTCGCAAAGGGCCGCCTGTGCAAAAACGCCCGGCTTCACATAAAGCTTTCCGTTGACCAGTGCCAGCTGTTTCATAAAGATGCTCCTCCCACTTGATTTTCCCGGTCCCAGACCGGCTTTCCATCGATAAAGGTCCGCGTGACCCGGGTCTGCAAGATCTCCCGCGCAGGACAGGTCAGCAGATCGTGATCCACCGTGATGAAGTCTGCTACAAAGCCCGGGGCGATCCTGCCCTTCCAGTCCTCATCCCGGGAGGCGTAGGCGCCCGCCGCCGTATAGGCATAAAGGGCCTGCCGCCGGGTGACGGCCTGCTCGGGCCGGTAGGGCCCGCGGCCCTGCAGATCCCGCCGGGTGACGGCGCAGTAAATGCCCCGCATGGGGTCAAAATCCTCCACCGGGCAGTCGGTGCCGAAGGCAGTGCAGACGCCCTCCTCCATATAATCCCGGAAGGCGTAGGATGTGTCTGCAAGGGCCTGCCCCACCCGCTCTTTCACGATATGGATATCATAATCCAGAAACACCGGCTGCACATAGGCGATGAGCTCCAGCTCCCGGAAGGCCCGCACCTGCGCCTGCTCGGTGATCTGGCAATGAACGATGCCATGGCGGGGACGGTACCAGGGCATGGTGTCCCGCGCCTGCCGAATGGCATTTTGACACATCTGCACGGCGCCGTCGCCGATGGCGTGGATGGCCACGGCCATATTGTGCCCATGCGCCCTGCAGACCAGCCGGGTCAGCTCTTCCTGCCGGTAGATGGGCAGGCCGCAGGTCTCCGGCGCATCGGCATAGGGCCTGAGCAGATACGCCGTCCGCGCCCCCAGAGAGCCGTCTGCCAGCAGCTTGACGCAGGCATATTTCACCCGCCGGTCGCCAAAGCCGCCGCCCAGTCGCTCCTGATCAAAAAACCGATCCATATCCTCCCAGGCGGGCAGCACCACCTGCTCGCCGATGCGCAGCTGCAGCGTTCCCTGCCGGGAAAGGCGGAGCAGCTCCTCCATCAGCTCGTAGGGCCGGGGCGCATAGAGAAAATCGTCGGACTGAACGCTGGTGACGCCCTTTTCAAAGAGCCGCACCTGCTCCCTTGCCATGCGCCGGGCCAGCTCTCTTTCGTCCGGCGTGGGGATGCGGGATTTGATGGCGTCCAGCAGGGCCTCCTTCACCACGCCGGTAAGCCGCCCCTGTCCGTCCCTTTCCAGAAAATCGCCCCATTCCGCGGTTTGCTCCGTCAGGCCCAGAGCCGCCAGCGCCGGCGTGTTCAGCGCGCCGATATGATAGCAGGTGCGCATGATGAAGATGGGAATTTCCCGGGAAATGCCATCCAGATCCTCCCGGGTGGGAAAGCGCTTTTCATCGGTGAAAAAATCCTGATTCCAGCCCTCGCCCATGAGCCAAAGCCCGCTCTGCGGGTCAAACTCCTCCCGCAAAAAGCGGGCCATTTCCTCCAATACTGCCTTCAGCGAGCGGCAGCTCCGCAGATCTGCGCCCATACGGGCCTTCACATAATGCAGCCAATGCATGTGGCTGTCGTTGAAGCCGGGCAGCAGCTGCTGCCCGCCGCAGTCCAGCTGCTGCAGCTCCGGCTGCGGGTACCGCCGAAGGAATTCCTCTGTCTCCGCCGCCGTCCCCACAAAGGCAAAGGCGCCCTCCGCCACCACTGCGCTCTGGGCGCGGGGCCTGCGGCGATCCATGGTCAGAATGTCCGCGTTTTTGATCCAAAGTGCCATCGGTCTGCTCCTTTTCTTCCGTATTGCTGTTTTTCCTGTTCCGTTACGCCCGCTCCAGCGAAAGCGGCCGCCCGTTGAGGGTGGCGCTCTGCAGCGTCTCCCCCGCATAGACCAGCTTCAGAGAAAAGAAGGGCGTGTCCTGCCACAAAAGCTCCAGAAAGATCCGGTCTCCGGCCCACATGGGCAAGGCGAGGAGCTTGTCCCGGGGCAGCCACTCCAGCTGGCCCTCGTCACATTCCGTCAGCTGCCCCGTCCAGCCCCGGGCGGTAAACAGATGCATCTGCTCTGCGGGCCAGCGGTCAGAGACAAAGGTGACGATGCCCCGGTAGGCATAATCCGTCAGCGTCAGGCCGGTCTCCTCCCGGGTCTCCCGCAGGGCGCAGTCCTCCGGGCTCTCGCCCTCCTCAAACTTTCCTCCCACGCCGATCCATTTATCGCGGTTCTCATCGTTGCCTTTTTTTACCCGATGGAGCATCAAAACCTGGTCGCCCCGCTGCAGGTAGCAAAGGCTGGTCTGCTTCACAACGCCTTCCCTCCTTTTTGCTTTGCTGGTTCCATTCTACCACATCCGCCTTTTGCTTGACAAGCGGCAGTATGGGCTTTATTATTTCAATGGTAAGAATAATTTTTAGATTGCAGGAATATTTTTTAGAAGGAGTGTCTTTTATGAACCAGAACCACACCTTTGCCGACACCGCCCTGGGTCTGCCGGAGGACATCCGCCATCTGAAGGAATACGGCGATTTTGAAAATGCCATCCGGCTCATCGACCTGCGCCTGGAAAACGAGGCTCTGCCCCAGTGTATGCGCCGTAACTACGAGGCGCAGAAGGAGATCATGCGCCGGATGCCCGACCTGTATCCCTATACCAAGGCCTCCGCGCTGGACCGCATCCGGCAGGACATCCCGGATTTCACCATGGAGGAGCTGGAGCATTATATCGACCTGGGCCGGGTCACCTGGCACTATATCCACGGCGAGCTGCGGCTGCTGCGCTCCTTCTTCGGCACGCTGCGCAAGACCCAGCCGGAATTCGCCGCCCGTCTGCCCCAGCAGGCCCCCCAGGCCGGCGCCAGCCATGAGCTGCTGGACCGGAACGCCCGGCTGGACCGCGCCGCCCGCCTCATGCAGGAGAAGGGCAGCATGAGCGCCCGCATCCGCGTCCGCGCCCAGATCGCCATCGCAGACGACGCCTTTGTCCCCGGCGAGACCTACCGGGTCTGGCTGCCCATCCCCGCCGCCTGCATCCAGCAGAGCGAGATCCGGCTGCTGGACTTTTCCTCCCAGCCCACCTTCATCGCCCCTGAGGACGCCGCCCAGCGCACCGTCTACTGGGAGGAGACCATGGTGAAGAACCATCCCTTCTGGGTGGAATACAGCTATCTGCACACCGCGCCCTTTGCCGATCCCGCCGCCCGGCCGGCCGACCCCGTCCAGCCCACCTTCTTCACCGGCGAGACCGCGCCCCATATCGTCTTCACGCCCTATATCCGCGCTCTGTGCGCAGAGCTTTCCGCCGGGACGGACGATCCGGTGGAAAAGGCCCGCCGCTTCTACGATTATGTCACCCAGCAGGTAAAATACAGCTTCGCCCCCGATTACTTCACCCTGCCGGACATCGCCGAGACCTGCCTGAAGACCTGCCGGGGCGACTGCGGCATCCAGGCGCTGGCCTTTGTGACCCTGTGCCGCTGCGCGGGCATCCCCGCCAAATGGCAGAGCGGTCTGGAGGTGGATCCGGACAGCATCGGCCAGCACGACTGGGCCATGTTTTACATTGCGCCCTTCGGCTGGATGTTTGCCGATCCCTCCTTTGGCGGCAGCGCCTGGCGCGCCGGCAACCTGACCCGGCACAACCACTATTTCGGCAATCTGGATGTGTACCGCTGCGTCACCGTCAACGGCTTCCAGCAGGATTTTGAGCCTGCCTCCCGGTTCTGGCGGGCCGATCCCTACGATAACCAGCTGGGCGAGGTGGAATGCAGCACCCGCAGCCTGCTGCCCCGGGAGCTGGATTATAACCTGAAGGTCGTGGATTTTCAGGAAATTTGATTCCAAACCGTAATTTTTCGATAAAATAATACAAAAATCGCCCCGCGGAGCCTTGCTTCCGCGGGGCGAGCTGTTTTTCGCTCAGTTGTTGAACAGGATGCCGTAGTAATCGTATTCCAAAACGGCCTTGGAAAACTTCATTTTGTTGCGGACCTTGGCCTTGATCCGGGCGATATATTCCTCGTCCGCCGGCTCGGCCCCCTCCGTGGGGGTAAACTCGCCCTTGGAGGAATCGTAATAGCCCCGGTCGGTGAGCCAGTCGTAATCGGTCCAGAGCACCAGCGGCTCCTCCTCCGAAAACACATCCCGGCCCACCAGCAGGCGGGAATCATATTCCACGCCAAACAGATTGGAAAGCGTGGGCAGCAGGTCCAGGCTGTAGGTGGGGCCGGAGACCACGATGGGCTCCTCCCGGTCCTCCAGACAGCCGCTCCAGAGGATCAGCGCACTGTGATCCCGGGCGGTGTAGCTGTCTGCCGGATAGCCGTAAAGCTCGGAGAGATAATCCTCGTCGTTGCCCCAGGAGGCGCCCTTTTCCAGGCCGTAGGGATAATGGTCGGTGGTCAGGGCAATGACAGTATCATCGGCGATGCCTGCGTCCTCCAGCTGCTTCACCAGCGATTCCATCGCATATTCCAGCTCCAGATTGGCAGCGTGATAGGCCTTAATGGTCTCGGAAGCGTCCATATCCTGGACCTTGTCCTGATTCCGCTTGGACATGGAGTTGCCGGACCAGTTATACAGGCAGTGTCCGCTGACGGTCATATAATAAACGCTGAAGGGCTGCTGCCCGATATACTGGCTGACGGTAAAGTCCATCATTTCCCGGTCGCTCTCCGGCCAGCGCTTGGAGACGCCCTCCTCCAGCCCGTTGCCCATACCGGTGAAGGTGGAATAGCCGAAGTTCTGATGGGTCTCGTTGCGGCTGTAATAGGTATAGGAGCCGTCGTGGTAGGCGGCGCTGAAATACCCCAGCCGGGAAAGCTGGTTGCCCATGGTCAGATACAGGTTGTGGCCGATGGTGCGCTTCATGCTCTTGACGCCCGCCGTTGGCACCAGGCCCATGAGCATGGAGTATTCGCCGGTGGAGGTGCTTCCGCCCCAGGCCGGCTGATAATAATCCTCAAACACGATGCCCTTGTTGGCCAGCCGGTAAAGAGTTGGCGTGCGCACCGGGTCGATGACCTCCTTGGAAAAGGCCTCCGCCGTGATGAGGATCAGATTCTTGCCCTTGAACAGGCCGGTGTATTCGTTCTGCCGGCTGGGCTCCAGCCCGGCCACATAGGAATGGATTGCCTGCAGATCCTTATCGTCGGTGCTGCTGATCAGGGCGTCAAAGTCAATGTTCATTTCGTTATAGCCGTATTCCACCGGGTCGGGCTCCTGCGGCTGCTCCGAAGATGGATCGTCCGCCGGGTCCTGGGCCGGGTCCGTGCTGGGATCCTGCGGCTGCTGGCCCGGGTCGTTTTCCGGATCCTTCGCGGCGGGATCCTTCGCGGCGGGATCCTCCACCGGCGCAAAGCCTTCGCTGTCCGGTGTTCCCGCCACCAGCTGTCGTAGATCCAGCCGGAAGGCCGTCAGCAGGCCGAAGGACCGCACGGCGTTGTCATAGCGGTATTCGGAATTATACTTCAGGCGGTTGACCTCGCCCCGGGTAGACGCCACCGCGCCCAGCCCCCAAAACGCCAGACACACCGCCAGAAACAGCGCCGTCTGGCGCAGATCCTTGTGCCGGTAGGTAAAAAGCCGCCCCTGCAGCACCAGATACAGCACCGCCGGCACATGATACAGCACAATGATGGGCAGGCCCTTCAGGATCACAGACAGCAGCGTGCTGCCAAAGCCCGTGACCACATCGCCCGCGCCGGAAAGGATGGACTGGGGATCCATAAACACCTGATAGGAATTATCCGTAAAAAAGGCGATGAGGAACCAGATGGTCTCCAGCTCCAGCAGCGCAAAGCCGATCCAGCGGTTGGCCTTTTCCGAGCAGGTCAGCGTCACCAGCAGGTTCAGCAGACAGCCCACCGACACCGCCGTCAGCCCCGCGCCCAGTATGGCGGCAAAATTGCGGGGGAGCCCCGCCGTCAGCTGCAGCATCAGCTCCAAAACCAGCAGACTCAGGGGCAGATAGGCCCAGCTCAGCCAGGGCGCGGCGCCGCCCTGCCGCCGGGAGGAATTATAAACATGCTTATATCGTTCCATGGTCGACCTCTTTTCCGTGGGTTGCCGGGTCTCTGCCCGGCTTCGGCTCTATTGTAGCACAGCTTTGCCGAAAAACGGCGAAAAACCGCAAATCTTCAGAACTTTTTCAGGAACGCTGAAGCTTTTCCAGCCAGCCGGAGCGGCGGTAATAGAGGATAAAGGCCGCGCCGGACAGCGCCCAGGTGATGGGATATGCCAGAAACACCAGGGATATGTTGTGAAACAGATGCAGCACCGTCTCGATGTAAGCCACCCGCAGGATGCACCAGGCTCCCAGCATGATGAACATGGGGATCTTGGAATAGCCCGCGCCCCGGCAGACGGCTGCGATCCCGTGGGACAGGGCCAGCAGCGTATAGGCCAGCGAGCAGATCCGCGCCCGCAGAACGCCTGCCGCCACCGCCTCCGGCGCCTTGCCAAACATTCGGATAAAGGTGGGAGCAAAGGCGAAAAAGATCACGCCGATCACCGCCGCGCACAGGCAGGAAAAGCCGATGCCGAAGGTCGCACCCTTTTTCACCCGGTCAAACTGCTGCGCGCCGATGTTTTGGCTGACGAAAGTGGTCACGGCGGCGCAGAAGGCGTTGATGGGGATAAAGGCAAAGCCCTCCAGCTTCATATAAGCGCCGTTGCCCGCCATGGCGGCGGCGCCAAAGGAATTGACGCTGGACTGGACGATCACATTGGCAAAGGCGATGACGGAGTTCTGCACGCCGGAGGGCAGGCCGATGCGCAGCATCTCCCGCAGCAGGGGCCGGTCGATGCAGATGCCCCGCAGGGTCACCCGGTGCAGGCCGTCGATGCGGCTGAGCCGGAAGAAGGCCAGCGCCGCACTGAGCGCCTGGGCAATGACGGTGGCCAGCGCCGCGCCGGCCACGCCCATTTTGCAGAAGCCCACGAACACAATATCCATCACGATATTGGTGATGGAGGAGATCACAAGGTAATACAACGGGCGCTTGCTGTCGCTGACGGCCTGGAAGATACCGCTGGCGCTGTTATAGAGCGCCACAAACACCGCGCCGAAGAAATAGGTGCGCATATAGCTCACCGCAAGGGGCAAAACCTCCTCCGGCGTTCCCATGAGCCGGAGCAGCGGGGCGCAGCCCACCGTTCCCAGCAGCGTTATGATGCCGCCGGCGATCAGGGCAAAGGAGACGGCCGTGCCCACGGCCCGCCGGGTCTGCGGGCCGTCCTGTGCGCCGAAGCTCCGGGCAATGACCACGCCCACGCCGCTGAACATTCCGCCGAAGAAGCCCACCACCAAAAAGATCAGCGAGCCGGTGGAGGTGACGGCAGCCAGCGCGTCCTGCCCCAGATAGTTGCCCACCACCAGGGCATCCGCCATGTTGTAAAGCTGTTGAAACAGCTGCCCCAGAAACAGCGGCAGGGCAAACCGCAGCAGATTGGGCCGGATCTCTCCGTGGATCAGATCCACCGTTTGCTTTCCCATATCGTTCCCTCACCTTTCCCTGGAAACGCCGGCCGGCGCGCGCCGGCCGTGCGCAGGGCTTTTTTAGTTCAGCAGGCCGTCCAGCAGGCCGTCCAGCCAGGGCAGCTCCAGACTCTCCACCCGGCCCTGATCCACCGCGCGGGTAACGGCGGGGTCGATGGGCAGGCTGGCGCAGACGGGGATGCCATAGGCCTTGGCCTGGGCCTCCGCGTGGCTCTCCCCAAAGAGATGGTGTACCTTACCGCAGTCCGGGCAGCGGAAATAGGCCATGTTCTCCACCAGACCCACCACGGGGATCTTCATGAGCCGGGCCATCTTTTCCGCCTTTTCCACGATCATGGTCACCAGCTCCTGGGGCGTGGTCACCAGAATAATGCCGTCCACCGGCAGCGACTGAAAGACCGTCAGCGGCACATCGCCGGTGCCCGGCGGCATATCCACATACATATAATCCACATCGTCCCAAAGGGTCTCCGACCAGAACTGCTTCACCGCGCCGGCGATCACCGGCCCCCGCCAGACCACCGGATCGGATTCGTGCTCCAGCAGCAGGTTGGCCGACATGATCTGGATGCCGGTGGCAGACACCTTGGGCAGGATCCCCGCCTCACAGCCCTCCGCCCGGCCATGGATGGCAAAGGCCCGCGGAATGGAGGGGCCGGTGATGTCTGCGTCCAGAACTGCGGTGCGGAAGCCGCGCTTCTGCGTCCCGGCGGCCAGAAGAGAAGTCACCAGCGATTTTCCCACGCCGCCCTTTCCGGAGACCACCGCATAGACCTTTTTTACGGAAGCGCCCTTGGCCAGCTCCGCACGGAAGCTCTGGGGCGCGGTGCGGGAAGCGCAGTCGCTGCCGCAGGTCTCGCAGTTATGGGTACAATTTTCACTCATAAGCTCACACCTCTTGTTTCAGGCTGAAACGCCGCATAAGTATTTTCATCATACCACAGCATTCCCCATTTTCACAAGTCTTTTCCCCGTTCCCCGGGAAATGTTTTCTTTCTCTTCATTTTTGCCCGCCGGCTGCCGCCGGACGCTTGACGCTGCCGGGAAAAAAGCATACAATAGCTTTGTATGGCGCAAGCCATCCAATCCAAAAAACAAGTGAGGTGAACGGCATGGACGCCGGAAGCAGCAGCGGAGCATGGCCCGGAGGGCGAAGTCCGCAGAGCGGAGCGCCAAAAAGGCGTTCGTGCCTGCGGCGGCGCTGAGCCGCCCTTCTGCCCCTGCCCGCGCTTCCAGACCCCGGCCCGCCCGGGGATCATACAAAGGAGGAGCGAAGCATGACAGAACACACCCGTTTTGAAGAAAAGATCCTTTCCCTGCTGCAGGCCCGGAGCTATCCCGCCCTGCAAAAATATCTGGAGACGCTGAACCCCGCCGACATCGCGGAATGTCTGGACGATCTGCTGGACGCGGGCGCGCTGCCGGAGGAGGACCTGCCCCGGGT
>USML01000067.1 GCA_900555855.1 uncultured Eubacteriales bacterium
CTGCCCGACGCCGCCATTTTCATCGGCACCTGCGACGGCCAGACCTTTCCCGCCGCGCTGGCCGCCTACGACAGCCAGACGGACATCGCCGTGCTCAAGGCGGAGGTCCGCGGCTTTGCCGCGGCGGAGCTGGGCATCAGCTCGGAGGTCGTAGTGGGGGAGACGGCCGCTACCATCGGCAATCCCCTGGGCCGCAATCTGGGCCACACGCTGACGGCGGGCTGGGTCTCCGCCCGGGAGCGCACCGTCACCATCGGCGGCAGGATCATGGAGCTGGTGCAGTTTGACGCGGCGGTGAACTCCGGCAATTCCGGCGGGCCGCTGCTGAACAGCCGGGGCCAGGTGATCGGCATGGTCAACGCCAAGATCGAGCGGGACGGCGAGGAGCCGGTGGAGGGTCTGGGCTTTGCCATCCCGGTGGACCGGGTGGCGCAGGTGGCGCAGGATCTGATCCAATACGGCTTTGTGCAGGACCGGCCCTGGCTGGGCATCGTGGTGCAGAATCCGCCGGAGGGCAGCAGCCAGACGGGCCTTCTGGTTCTGGAGGTGACGCCCGGCAGCGCGGCGGAGCAGGCGGGCCTGCGGGCGGGAGACTGGCTGACGGCCTTCAACGGCGTCCCGGCCCGGAATTCCGCCGTCTTGAACCACCTGAAGGATCAGTGCGCCGTGGGCGAGACCGTGGCGCTGACGGTGCGCCGGGGCGACGCGGTGCTTTCCCTGACCTGTCTGCTGGGCGCGATGCCGGCGGACGGCGGAAAATGAAAGGCTTCCCGGCTTTTATCGAAAAATTTTAACAACTGTTCACGATTCCATAACAACTTCCGCCCCGGACTGTGGTATAGTGACAGCAGTCAACGAAGTTGACACATTCTAATTATGTTGATCCCACCATTTTCCCCTTTTCTCTCTTTTCCTTTTTTATGTAGCGGAAAAGGCTCGCCCAATTGGCGAGCCTTTTCCGTTTCTTTTTAGAAGTTACAAAAGAATTACAGCGCGGAAAGCACCGACTGATAAAGTCCCTCCGCCAGCGGCAGACCCCGCTCCAGCAGGGCCTCGCCCCGGGCGCGGCAGT
Organism: uncultured Eubacteriales bacterium; assembly: GCA_900555855.1. Lineage (GTDB taxonomy): Bacteria > Bacillota > Clostridia > Oscillospirales > Butyricicoccaceae > UBA4644. The sequence goes on from USML01000067.1 coordinate 1,073, forward strand.
CGGCGGCAAGGACGGCGTCCTTCATGCTGCCGGTGTTGATGAGCACATTGAGCCAGGCCCCCTGCAGCGCGGCCCGCAGGGAAAGCGCCGCCACGCCCAGATCGCTGAGGGCGCTGGCATTGGTTTTCCCCATAGCGCCGCAGGCCAGCTCCAGCGCCTGCAGGGCCAGCTCCATGACGGAGAGGGGCGTCTCTGTGCAGACGGCAAGGGCCCGCTGGATGGCGGCGGAGCGGGCGGCCTTTTGCTCCGGCGTTTCCTTCGGCAGAGCAAAGGCGGCGCTCATCTGCCCGAAGGCGCGGGTATCCTCGTCCATGTATTCCAGCAGGCGGGTCTGCAGTTCCCGAGCTTGGGTCAGCGTCTGCCGGGCCAGCGCCTGATGCGCGGCGTATTTTTTCCTGTCCAGCGTCAGGGCGCAGACCATGGCCGTCAGCGCCGCGCCCAGCGCTCCGGTCAGTGCGGCGGCGCTGCCGCCGCCGGGGGCCGGTGCATCGGAGGAAAGCACCTCCGCAAAATCAAAGACAGTAAGCTGCTTCAGTTCCATCGCCGTCTCCTTATTCCAGTCCAATGAGATGATATTCCATTACCTGCTCCCGGCAATGGAAGTTTTCCAGCTTGAGATAATATTCCGCGCAGTCCAAAAGCGCCTTGGCCGGCGTGAGCCCCACCAGCTCGCTGCTCAGGATGCGGACGCCGTAGCGGTCCGCCAGGGCGCGGATCATCTCATAGGCATAATACAGGGGCGTCCCCTCGTAATTGACCATGTTCATGGATACCTGGGCGATGTTCCGGTCCTCCAGCAGGATGCCGATGGCCTTGCAGTATTGGAAGCCGCCGGAGGAGCCGCGGATGGCCTTGGCGATCCTGGAGGCGATGGACACATCGGCGGTGTCCAGATTCACATTGAAGGCGATCAGCGGCATTCTTGCGCCGATGGCGGTGATGCCGGCGGTGGGGTGGACGGCCCGCTCGCCGAAATCCGGCGCCCATTCCGGCTGCAGCAGCTTTTCCGGCATTCCTTCAAACTGCCCCTTCCGGCAGGCGGCCAGATTTTTGCGCTTGGGGGTGGAGGCGGAATCCTCATAAAGGAAGGAGGGGATGCGCAGCTCCTCCCAGATCCGCTGGGCCACCTCCTTGGAGAGCGCCACGCACTCCTCCACCGTCATGTCCATCTGAGGCACGAAGGGGATCACATCAGTGGCGCCCATGCGGGGATGCTGGCCCTGATGCTTCCGCAGGTCGATGACCTCCGAAGCCCTTTTGCAAAGCTGAAAGGCCGCCTCACCCATGGCCTCCGGCGCGCCCACCAGCGTGAAAACGCAGCGGTTGTGGCTGCCGTCGGTCTGAACATCCAGCAGCGTGCAGCCGGGCGCGGCCTTGGCGGTGTCTACCAGCGCCTGAAAGGCGGCGGGGTCCTTCTGCTGGCTGACGCTGAAATTGGGGATACATTCTACGAGCTTCATGGCTTTTTTCCTCCTGTTTTGCGCCTTAAAACAGACGCACGGCTTTTTTGATGACGGATGCGCAAAGGTTGCTGCCCATCCGGTAGCAGAGATAATTCAGGTCCGGCGCGTCCCAAAGGGCCAGGTCGCACTGCTTGCCCGGCTCCACCGAGCCAAGCCGGCCGGCCAGACCCATGGCCGCCGCGCCATTGAGGGTAACGGCGGTAAGGACCTCCTCCGGCGTGAGCCGGTAATACAGACAGCCCAGGCTCATGGCCAGCTGCAGGTTCAGGCAGGGACAGGAGCCGGGGTTGAAATCCGTGGCGATGGCAATGGCCACGCCCTTTTCCACCAGCCGCCGGGCCGGCGCGAAGCTGGCTCCCAGATACAGGCTGGTGCAGGGCAGCAGGCAGGCGATGACGCCGCTCCGGGCCATGCTGTCCATGCCCTCCTCCGGGCAGACGATGAGATGCTCCGCCGAAACAGCTCCCAGCTCCCCCGCCAGCTGGGAGCCGCCGATGGGGTGGATCTCGTCGGCATGGAGCTTGGGCAGCAGGCCGTGGGCCTTGCCGGCCAGCAGGATGCGCCGGGATTCCTCCGCCGTAAAGACGCCCTCCTCGCAGAACACATCGCAGAAGCGGGCCAGACCCTCCGCCGCCGCCCGGGGGATCATTTCCTCACAAAGCAGCCGGAGATAGCCCTCCCGGTCGGCTTGATATTCCGGCGGCAGAGCGTGGGCTCCCAGAAGGGTGGGGGCCAGATCTATGGCGCATTCCTGCCCCAGCTGCCGGATGACCCGCAGCTGCCGCAGCTCAGTCTCCGTTTCCAGGCCGTAGCCGCTTTTGGCCTCGCAGGCAGTGACGCCGAAGCGCTGCATTTCCAGAAGGGCGCGCCGGCCCTTTTCCAAAAGCTCCGCCTCCGTGGCCGCCCGGGTGGCCCGCACGGTGGAAAGGATCCCGCCGCCCCGGGCCAGAATGTCCAGATAGGGGACGCCGTGGAGCTTGTCGGCCAGCTCATCCTGCCGCCAGCCGCCGAAGATCAGATGGGTATGGGCGTCGGCCAGACCGGGGGTGGCCAGCCGGCCCGCGCCGTCGATGATCTGCTCCGCCCCGCAGGGCGGCTCGCCCTGACCTACGGCAGTGATGATCCCGTCCTCCGCCAGCACCCAGGCATTGTTTCGGAGACGGAGCTGCCCCTGCGCCGGGCCGCGTCTGGCGCAAAAGCCCTCCGGCGTGGCCAGCAGGCCGATGTTTCGGATCAGCGTTTTCATGCCTGCGCCTCCGCCTGCCGGACGGCCTGCTCCGCAAGCCCCTCCTCCGCCGCGTGGGGCAGGGTGATATGATCGCCGGGGGAGGAGAGATTGTATTCCGCGGCGGTGGTCAGCGCATTTTCATTGACGGCCCAGGCCCGCCGCGCCACGCCCACCATCACATCCCAGGGCATGGCAGACCGCAGGATATCGTCCACCCGGCGGGAGCCGTCCAGCACCATGCCGAAGCCGCCGTTCACCGCCCGGCCGATGCCGGTGCCGCCGCCGTTGTGCAGGGCCACATAGCTCATACCCCGGGCGGCGTTGCCCGCGTAGCACTGAACGGCCATATCCGCCATGATGTTGGAGCCGTCTTTGATGTTGGAGGTCTCCCGGAAGGGAGAGTCGGTGCCGCCGGTATCGTGGTGATCCCGGCCCAGCATCACCGGGCCGATCTGCCCCCGGCGCACCATATCGTTAAAGAGCAGCGCCAGCTCCGTCCGGCCCCGGGCGTCCTGATAGAGGATGCGGCACTGCGTCCCCACCACCAGCCTGTTTTTGCCCGCATCCCGGACCCAGATGTAGTTGTCATGATCCTGATAGCGCCGGTCGTGGCTGCGGAGATAGTCGGCGGCGGCGGCATCGGTAAGGGCCAGATCCTCGGGCCGCCGGCTCAGGCAGCACCAGCGGAAGGGCCCATAGCCAAAGTCAAACAGACAGGGCCCCAGAATATCCTCCACATAGGAGGGGAAGACAAAGCCGTCCAGATCGTTCTCGCCGTTTTTGCAGACGGACTTGACGCCGGCGTCGTAAACGGCCTTCAAAAAGCTGTTGCCGTAATCGAAGAAATAGGTCCCCCGCTGATGGAACCGGCAGATCAGAGCATAATGCCGCCGCAGGCTCTCGTCTACCAGCCGGCGGAAGCCCGCCGGATCCCGGTCCAGCAGCTCGGTGCGCTGGGCAAAGGTCAGGCCCTGGGGGCAGTAGCCGCCGTCGTAGGGCACATGGCAGGAGGTCTGGTCGCTCATCAGATCCACATGGACCTGCTCCCGCTCCAGATATTCCAGCAGATCCACGATATTGCCGTGGTAGGCGATGGCGCAGGGGGTCTTTTCCGCCAGATGCGTTTGCGCCAGCGCCAGCGCCTCCGGCAGGGAGGCGGTCCGGGCGCTGACCCAGCCCTGAGAAAAGCGGGTCTCGATGCGGCTGTCGTCCACCTCGGCGATCAGCGCCACCGCGCCGGCGATCTCTGCGGCCTTGCCCTGCGCGCCGCTCATGCCGCCCAGACCGGCGGAAACGAACAGGCGCCCCGCAAGATTGCCCTCCCGGGGGATGCCCAGCTTGAGCCGCCCGGCGTTGAGCAGGGTATTGAAGGTGCCGTGGACGATGCCCTGGGGGCCGATATACATCCAGCCGCCGGCGGTCATCTGCCCATAATTGGCCACGCCCAGCGCCGCCGCCCGGTTGAAGTTTTGCTGGTCGTCAAAGGCGCCCACCATCAGGCCGTTGGTCAGGATGACCCGGGGCGCAGCTTCGTGGGAGCGGAACAGGCCCAGCGGATGGCCGGAAAGGACGGCCAGCGTCTGCTGCTGGGTCAGCTGCTGCAGATAGGCCATAATGAGCCGGTACTGCATCCAGTTCTGGCAGACCTGGCCGGTCTCGCCGTAGGTCACCAGCTCATAGGGATAGAGGGCCACATCAAAATCCAGATTATTGTCGATCATCACCTGAATGGCCCGGCCCTCGATGCAGTTTCCTTGATATTCGTCGATGGGTCGGCCCCAGATCCGGCCCCGGGGCCGGAAGCGATAGCCGTAGATGCGGCCGTGCTCCTGCAGCTCCCGGGCAAACTCCTCCGCCATCTGGGCGTGGAACTGGGGCGGGATGTAGCGCAGCGCGTTTTTGACGGCCAGCGCCTTGTCCTGCGCCGAAAGCCGGGCCTCCCGGCGGGGCGCGCGGCGGATGCCCGGTTCAAAGGACGGATGCTCCGGAAGGCGGCCGTTTTCCAGCAGGACGGCGCCTGTGTCGATGGCGTTCAGTTCCATGATTCTGCCTCCTGTTCTGTGGATCCCGCCGACGGTTGACAGGGCCGGCGGGGAATGGTAAACTATGAAAAAAGTGCGCGGGCCGCGCCCGCGCGGGGAGCGATGCTTATGCGGGAAAAAGAGCTATGGTCCGCGCCGGAGACCCGGACGCTGCTGCGGGCGCTGCTGGCGCTGCAGACGGAGGGGGAGGCCCGCGCCTTTCTGGAGGATCTCTGCACTGTGCAGGAGCTGCGCTCCATGGCCCGCCGGCTGCAGGTGGCCAGCCTGCTGCATCAGGGACAGACCTACGATCAGATCCGGCAGGCGCTGCCGGTGTCCAGCGCCACCATCACCCGGATCAGCACGGAGCTGCAGTTTGGGCAGGGAGGCTACCAGACCGTTTTGGAACGGCTGGAGGGAGAAAAAACCGCCCAAAAGCCGTAAAAATATCGGAATATCCGCCCTTTTCCTTTGGGAAAAGGGCTTTTTTCGCGTTTACCGCCGGTTTATTCCAGATCCGGCAGGAATTGGGCCAGCAGCTCCTGCAGCGCGCCGGAGCGCACCAGCGCTTCGATGGCTTGAATGTCCGGCTGAAGCTCCCGGTCGGTCTCCAAAAATGCGATATCCCGGCGCACCAGATCAAACACCGCCTGCTGCACCGGCGAGATGCCCTGCCCCAGGTCGCCCTTGCGGCGGCGGATGTCGATGGCCTGACAGGCCGTCAGCAGCTCAAAGGCCAGCACGGACAGGGTGTTTTGCAGGATCCAGCCCGCCTTCCGGGCGGCGGTGGTGCCCATGGAGACGAAATCCTCCTGATTGGCGGAGGAGGGGATGGAGTCCACACAGGCGGGATGGGCCAGCACCTTGTTTTCCGAGACCATGGAGGCGGCGCTGTATTGGACGATCATAAACCCGCTGTTCAGGCCGCCCTGGGTGGTGAGAAAGGGCGTCAGGCCGCAGCTGAGCGCGCTGTTGACCATGCGCTCGATGCGGCGCTCGGAGATGGAGGCCAGCTCGGCGCAGGCGATGCCCAGAAAATCAAAGGGCAGGGCCATGGGCTCCCCGTGGAAGTTGCCGCCGGAGATCACCGCGCCGTCCTCGCAGAAGAGCAGGGGATTGTCGGTGACGGCGTTCAGCTCGATGTCCACCCGGCTGCGGATAAACGCCAGCGCGTCACGCACGGCGCCATGGACCTGGGGGATGCAGCGGAGGGCGTAGGCGTCCTGCACCCGCAGCCCCTGACTTTTTTCCAGCATTTCACAGCCGACGGTGAGCCGCCGCAGATTTGCAGCCACCTGAATCTGACCCAGCTGGCCCCGGGCGGTGTGCAGCCGCTCCTGAAAGGCGTCCAGCTGTCCGCCCAGGGCGGTAAAGGTCATGGACGCGATGAGATCGGCCAGATCGGCGGCGTGGAGAGCATCGTAAAGATGCAGCGCGCCCACGCTGGTCATGGCGCAGGTGCCGTTGGTGATGCCAAGGCCCTCCTTGCGCACCAGCGTCTCCAGCCAGCAAAGGCCCGCCTGCTCCATGGCCTGCCGCCCCGGCAGGCGGCGGCCCTGATAAAAGGCCTCGCCCCGGCCCAGCAGCACCAGCCCGATGTGGCTCAAGGGGGCCAGATCGCCGGAGGCGCCCAGCGAGCCCTTCTGGGGCACCACGGGGGTGACGCCGGCGTTGAGCATCCGGATCAGCAGCTCCACCAGAACGGGCCGCACGCCGCTGAGCCCCACGCACAGGGCGTTGGCCCGCAGCAGCATCATGCCCCGGACCTGCTCCTCGGAAAAGGGCTCGCCCGTGCCGGTGCAGTGGCTGAGGATCAGGTTGGTGGAGAGCTGGCTGCTCATCTCCTCCGGGACGGCCACATTGGCAAAATCCCCAAAGCCGGTGGTGATGCCGTAGGCGGCCCGGCCGCTGTCGGCCAGCTGCTGCGCCATGGCGCGGGAGCGCTCCATGGCCTGTCTTGCGCCGGGATCCAGCGCCACCTCCGCGCCGAATCGGGCCACGGCCACCAGCTGGGGCAGCGTAAGGCTGTGCCCGTCCAGTACCACCTGTTTGATCGCCTTTGCCTGTTCCATTCTGCTTCGCGCTCCTTCCCAGTGCTTCTTATTTGATAGCTTATCATGGGAAAATGGCGGAAACAAGCGCAAGGACGCACCGCCCGCCGGCTTTTTCCCTGTGCTATCGGAGGGCCGTGGTAGCGCTTTAGCGCGGCAGAAGCCTTCGCCTGCATTTTTTGGGCAGGGAAAAGCGCCCGTGGAGCTTCCACGGGCGCAGATCGTTGGAACGCTGCGGGCTTGCGGACGGCAAGGCTCAGGTCATCTTCTGCCGCCGCCGCCAAAGCCGCCGCCGGAGCGTCCTCCGCCGCTAAAACCGCCGGAGGACCGGCCGCCTCCGCCGAAGCCGCCGGAGGATCTTCCGCCGCCGCCAAAGCTGCTCCTGCCGGAGGACATGGGCGGACGGGAAGGCCGGGGCGCGGAGGGACGCGGGGGACGGGGCGCGGGGCCCATGGGTCTGGGCGGAGGGGGCGGCGCCATGGGACGGGGCGGTCTGGACGGACGGGGCGCAGGACGGGGCCCCATACCGGGCCTGTGCATGGGCGGCGGGGGCGGAGCGGGACGGTAAGCCCGGGGTCTGCGCCGCCGGCCGATGCGGCTGACGGAGCACAGCACCACGATCAGCACGATGACGAAGAGGATCACCAGAAAGCCGAAGCCGCTGCCGTCGTCGTAGCTGTCCTGATAAGCGCTGTCATAGCCGTCGTTGAGACTGTAGCTGTAGTCCAGCGAGACGCCGCCGGATGCCGTGCCGGCCAGCTGCTGCTGCACCGCCGTGTCAAAGGTCAGCACTGCGGTGGAATAATCCCCCGCGGCAAAATCCGGCTCCAGCGCGCTCTGCAGCAGACGGTCGTAGCTGCTGTCCAGCACAGCGGCCGCCTGAGAGGCGGTGTCGTAGCCGAAATAATAATCCTGCTTCGCCCCGGTGACCAGCACCAGCAGCAGATCAGAGGACGAGAGCTGCCAGCCCTCCCAGAGGGCGGCGGCATAGTCGGCAGTGCTCAGCTTGCCGGTGGAGCGCACGGCGGCCACGCTGAGCCGCACGCTGCGGCCCGCCTGACGGGAGATCAGCTCCTGCGCGGCGGCAGAGGAAAGCGCGCCCGCCGGGTCGGTGACATAAAGGGAGGGATCCCGCTTCACCGGCTTGCCGGAAGCGCCCAGCAGGATAGCGCCGGCCACCATAACGGCCGCCAGCAGAATGGCCAGGATTCGTTTTGTTTTCATGATCGTTTCTCCTTTCCGGGAGACGGCCCAAAGGCCGCGTTACTGCCGGATATCCAGCAGCTTCTGTTTCAGCTCGCCCTCGATGCGGCCCAGCTCCGCCTCGGCTTCCCGCCGCTTGGCCCGGCCGTCGTCCTGGATCTTGACCACTTCGTCCAGGGTCTCGATGAGCATTTTGTTGGTGTTTTTCAGCGTCTCCACATCCACGATGCCCCGCTCGCTCTCCTTGGCGGTCTCCACGGTGGCCATCTTGAGCTTTTCGGCGTTCTTGCGCAGCAGGGTATTGGTCATCTCGGTGACCTCCCGCTGGGCCTTGGTGGCCTGGACGGAATGCTCCATGCCCAGCGCCAGCACCATCTGGCTCTTCCAGAGGGGAATGGTGTTGGTCAGAGTGGACTGGATCTTCTCCGCCATCATGGTGTCGTTGTTCTGCACAAGGCGGATCTGGGGGGCCATCTGCAGGGAGATCATCCGGGTCAGCTCCAGATCGTGGATCTTCTTCTCAAACCGGTCGCAGTAGGCGGCCATGTCGTTGGCGGCCTGGCTGTCGGCGGGGTCGCCGGTCTGCTTGGCCTTTTCGATCATGGCGGGCAGGACCTCGGTGCGCACCTGATTCAGCTTGCGCTTGCCCGCCAGGATATACATCCCCAGCTCCTTATAGTTGCTCAGGTTGCGCTCATACATCTTATCCAACATGGCGATGTCCTTCAGCAGCTGCACCTGATGGTTCTCCAGCATATCGCAGATCTTGGTCACATTGACCTCGGCCTTGTCGTAGCGGGCCTTCAGGGTGGTGAGCTTGTTGGCGCTGCGCTTGAAAAAGCCGGAGATGCCCTTTTCGTTTTCGTCCACATCAAAGCCCTTCAGCTCGCCCACCAGATCGGTGATGGCGTCGCCCACCTCGCCCAGGTCCTTGGTGCGCACATTGCTCAGGGCGTTTTCGGAAAAGTCGGAGAGCTTTTTCTGGGCGGCGGAACCATACTGCAGGATCATGGTGCTGTTGGTCAGGTCGATCTTATCGGCAAAGTCGTGGACCATTTTGCGCTCCTCCTCGGTGAGGCTGCTCTCGTCCAGCACTACCGGCTCCACCGGCGCTTCCTGCTTCTGCTCCTCCGGCGCGGCTTCCTCCGTCAGGTCGGGGGTCAGGGTCAGCATGGGGGTCTCCATTGCTTTATTTTCTTCCGTCATGGGTGGTTCCTCCTGTCTTTCTTTCCAAAATAT
>USML01000068.1 GCA_900555855.1 uncultured Eubacteriales bacterium
GGAGGCCCGCCCCTTGAAGGTGCAGACGCCGCGCCCGTTTTCCCACCGCAGCCGCAGCGTCCAGCCGTGGGCGGAAAGAATGTGGGCCGGATCGTCATAATAAATCGTCTTCATCTCCAGCCGGAGCAGCGGCGCTGCCGGCCGGGAAAGGGCCCGATCTGCCAGCATGGCCTGAAAGCAGCCCGCGTCTGCCGGGCTGAACTTCACTTCGATCTCCATGCAGCTCCCTCCTTCCCTGTTCAGCCCTATCCTACCACAGTTTTCCTCCGGTTTCAACCGCCGCCGCTTTATGACAAAAACCTGTCTCCGCCGTCAAAATCGGGCTTTACAAACTCGCCCAAACCCGCTATCATGGAACATAATATCATCGGTCTCCGCAGAATATGTTTCTCAGGGAGGTTTTATTCATGAAGTATAAGACAGATATCCAGATTGCTCAGGAATGTACCATGGAGCCCATCACCGCCATTGCTGCGCGGGCGCATGTGCCGGAGGAATATCTGGAGCAATACGGAAAATATAAGGCCAAGATCGACCCCGCGCTGCTGCGCTCCGACCGGAAGGACGGGAAGCTGGTGCTGGTGACCGCCATCACGCCCACCCCCGCCGGCGAAGGCAAGACCACCACCACCATCGGTCTGGCCGATGGCCTGCGCCGCATCGGGAAGAATGCCGTCGTGGCCCTGCGGGAGCCTTCTCTGGGGCCGGTGTTCGGCGTCAAGGGCGGCGCCGCCGGCGGCGGCTATGCTCAGGTGGTCCCCATGGAGGATATCAATCTGCATTTCACCGGCGATTTTCATGCCATCGGCGCGGCCAACAATCTGCTGGCCGCCATGCTGGACAACCACATCCAGCAGGGCAACGCCCTGGGGCTGGATCCCCGGCGCATCACCTGGCGGCGCTGCATGGACATGAACGACCGGCAGCTGCGCTCCATTGTGGACGGTCTGGGCGGCAAGGCCAACGGCACGCCCCGGGAGGACGGCTTTGACATCACCGTGGCCTCCGAGATCATGGCGGTCTTCTGCCTTTCCTCCTCCATTGCCGACCTGAAGGCGCGGCTGAGCCGCATTATCGTGGGCTATACCTATGGCGGCGCGCCGGTGACGGCCGGCGATCTGAATGCCGTGGGCGCTATGGCAGCCCTGCTGAAGGACGCCCTCAAGCCCAATCTGGTGCAGACGCTGGAGGGAACGCCGGCCTTCGTCCACGGCGGCCCCTTCGCCAACATCGCCCATGGCTGCAATTCCGTCATGGCCACCCGCATGGCGCTGAAAATGGGCGACTATGCTGTCACGGAAGCGGGCTTCGGCGCAGATCTGGGGGCGGAGAAGTTTCTGGACATCAAATGCCGCATGGCGGGCCTGACGCCGGATGCCGTCGTCGTCGTTGCCACGGTGCGGGCGCTGAAGATGCACGGCGGTCTGGACAAAAAGGCGCTGGACCGGGAGGATCTGGCGGCGCTGGAACGGGGCATCCCCAACCTGCTGCGCCATGTTTCCAACATGAAGCAGGTCTACCGTCTCCCCTGCGTGGTGGCGGTGAACCGCTTCCCCACGGATACCGACGAAGAGATCGACTTCATCATCCGCAAGTGCCGGGAGCTGGGCGTCAACACCGTCCTTTCCACCGTTTGGGCCGACGGCGGCCGGGGCGGCGAGGCGCTGGCCCGGGAGGTCGTCCGGCTCTGCCAGGAGGAACAGGGCGACTTCACCTTTGCATACCCGCTGGACTGCACCATCGAAGAAAAGCTCCGGGCCATCGTCACCCGGATCTATGGCGGCAAGGGAGTCTCCATTCTGCCCGCCGCCCAGAAGCAGATCAGCCGGCTGACGCAGCTGGGCTTTGGCGGGCTGCCCATCTGCGTGGCAAAAACGCAGTACAGCTTTTCCGATGACCCCGCCCTGCTGGGCGCGCCGGAGGGCTTCACCGTGACGGTGCGCAATGTAAAGGTCTCTGCCGGGGCGGGCTTTCTGGTGGCGCTCACCGGCGATATCATGACCATGCCCGGCCTGCCGAAGGTCCCCGCCGCCGAGCGGATCGATGTAGACGACAACGGGCGTATCTCCGGCCTGTTTTGAGCCGGGCTCTTCCCCAACGCTCTGCGCCGCAGCGGATCGCTCCGCCTGCGGCGCTTTTCTGTCCGCCGGCAGGGGACGGTCTGCATATTCTACTGGGCATTTTCATAGGATTTGCCTAATTGACGGCGGCAGCTGCCGCAGCTATAATGAAAGCAGCGCGGCAAAGAATCTTTACCGCCATTCTGAAGCTGGGAGAGATCATTTTATGACAGACGCACCCTACATCCTTTCCTGTGAATCCACGGTAGATCTGCCCTATTCCTATGTGACCCAGCGGGGTCTGCCGGTGCTGTTTTATTCCTATCTGGTGGACGGAAAGGAATATCCGGACGACATGGGCCGGGATCCGGCGGCGCTGCCCCGGTTTTATGGCTTTCTCCGGGAGGGCAAGCTGCCCTCCACCTCGCAGATCAATGTCTTTCGCTATGTGGATTTTTTTGAACCGCTGCTGCAGAAGGGCGATGTGCTGCATATCGCCTTCGGCTCCGGCATGACGCCCTCCGTCCAAAACGCGCTGGAGGCTGCGGATCTCCTGCGGCCCAAATACCCCAGCCGCAAGCTCTGCATCGTGGATTCCCTTTGCTCCTCCTCCGGCTACGGTCTGCTGGTGGACGGCGCCGCCGACCTGCGGGATCAGGGCGCTTCGCTGGAAGCGGTGGAGCAGTGGGCGCTGGCCAACCGGGATCAGGTCCATCATCAGTTTTTTTCCACCGATCTGAAGTATTTCAAGCGCTCCGGCCGGGTCTCCGGCGCGGCAGCCACCATCGGCTCCATCCTGAGCATCTGCCCCATCATGCGGCTGGACGACGCAGGGCGCATCATCGCCTACGACAAGGTCCGGGGCAAAAAGGCCGCCATCCAGCGCACGGTAGACACCATGGCCCGGCACGCCAGGGGCGGCGAAGCCTATGCGGACAAATGCTTTATCTGCCATTCTGACTGTCTGGCCGACGCGGAAGCCACCCGCGATGCCATCGCAGCCCGCTTTCCCAACCTTCGCGGCCCCATCCGCATCTGCGATATCGGCACCATTATCGCTGCCCACAGCGGCCCCGGGACCGTTGCCGTCTTCTTTTTCGGCGACAAGCGCCAGCCTGACCAGCCGTGATCCTCTGCAGCGCCATGCCCAAAGCTTCCGGGTATGGCGCTTCTTTTCTGCGCGGCGGATTCTTTAGCAGAATCTTTGCCGGTTTTCTGCTATACTTCTACACGAATACACGAAGAAGGGATCTTATGCAGACAAAGCGACATTATTTTCGGAATTTCGGCTATTGGTTCTTTTTTTTGCTGGGCGCGCTGCTGTTGGGCCTGCTGCTGCAGACCGGGCTGAACATTCAGAATGTAACGCCCATGCTCTTTACGCTGGCCGTCTTCTGCATCGCGATGACCACCCGGAGCTATTTCTGGGGGATCTCCGCCTCGGTGGCCTCCGCGCTGATCGTGAACTACGCTTTTTCCTACCCTTATTTCGATTTTGGCTTTGCCATTCCGGAAAACCTCAGCACTGCGCTGGTGCTAACGGCGGTCACCTGCGTGGCCGGCATGCTGGCGGCCCGCATCCGCCAGCAGGAGCTTCGGGAAGCGGAGAGCGCGCAGGAGGCCGCCCGGGCCAAGCTGCTGCGGGCCATCTCCCACGATCTCCGCACGCCGCTGACCACCATCTACGGCTCCTCCTCCACCATTCTGGAAAGCGCGGACAAGCTTTCGTCGGAGAAGCAGCTGGCCTTGGTGGCAGAGATCCGCTCCGAGGCCGACTGGCTCATCCGCATGGTGGAAAATCTGCTGACCGTTACCCGGATGGACCAGAGCGGCGTCTCGCTGAATAAAACGCCCATCGCTGCGGAGGAGCTGGTGGACGCGGTGCTGATCCAGTTTCGGAAGCGCTATCCCCAGCAGCCGGTCACGGTGGAGCTTCCGGAGGAGTTTATCTGCATCCCCATGGATCCTCTGCTGATCCAGCAGGTGCTGAGCAATCTTCTGGAAAACGCCGTCCAGCACGCAGAGGGGATGCAGCATTTGACCCTGCGGGTCTATCCCCGGGGCGCCGACGCTGTGTTTGAAGTCCAGGACGACGGCCAGGGCATCCCGCCCCAGCTTTTGTGCAAGCTGTTTTCCTCGCCGGTGAGCGCGCCCACGCTTTCCTCCGATGGGCATCGGTCCATGGGCATCGGTCTCTCCGTCTGTGCCGCCATCATCCGTGCCCACGGCGGCGAGATCCAGGCGGAAAACAGCCCAAAGGGCGGCGCGCTGTTTCGCTTTACTTTGAAAATGGAGGTCGGTGACCATGAGCAACAATAAATACAAGATCCTGATCGTGGAAGACGACGGCAGCATCCGCACCTTTGTCACCGCGCTGCTGGAGAGCAACGGCTTTCAGGTGGTCACCGCCAGCACGGCCAGCGCCGGGCTTTTATCCTTCTGCTCCCACCGGCCCGATCTGGTGGTTTTGGATCTGGGCCTGCCGGATATGGACGGCATGCGGATCATCCGGACCATCCGGGAGGAATCCCCGGTGCCCATCATCGTGCTTTCCGCCCGCATCACCGAGCAGGACAAGGTGGAGGCGCTGGATCAGGGCGCCAATGATTATGTGACCAAGCCCTTCGGCCCGGCGGAGCTGCTGGCCCGGATCCGGGCGGCGCTGCGCAGCATCATCTGGAACAGCAGCGGCGACACCAGCAAGTCGCTGGTGCTAAAGGATCTGGAGATCCGCTTTGATCAGCGGCAGGTCCTGGTGGGCGGGCAGGAGGTCCGCCTGACGCAGACGGAATACAATATCGTGGTGCTGCTGGCGCAGCACGCCGGAAAGGTCCTGACCTATGCGGCCATCATCCGGGAGATCTGGGGCGTTTCCGATCCCGGCAGCATCAAAAAGCTCCAGGTGAACATGGCAAACATCCGTAAAAAGCTGGGGGCCCGCCCCGGCGCGGAAAATTACATTGCAAATGAGCTTGGCGTGGGCTATCGGATAACAGACGGCTGAACCCGCGCAAAGCAAAGCCTCCGCATACTGCGTATGCGGAGGCTTTTTGCAGCTTTTTGCAGCTTTTTCCGGACAGAAAAAGCGCCAGGCTTTCGCCCGGCGCTCGTTTTGGTTTTGATGAAAGCTCTGTAACGGTGTGGATTAGACCAAACCCTGAGCCATCATGGCATCGGCGACCTTCATGAAGCCGGCGATGTTGCCGCCAGCGACCAGGTCATAGCCCAGGCCGGCATGCTCAGCAGCTTCCACAGAAGCGCTGTAGATGTTCTTCATGATCTGATGCAGCTTGGCATCGACCTCTTCCGCGGTCCAGCTCAGGCGCTCGCTGTTCTGGGACATTTCCAGAGCAGAGGTGGCCACGCCGCCGGCGTTAACAGCCTTGGAGGGAGCCACAACGCAGTGCTCCTTCAGGTAAGCCAGAGCCTCGTTGGTGGTGGGCATATTGGCGACCTCGATGTAATACTTCAGGCCGTTCTTGACCATCTGCTCTGCCTCGGGCATACCGATCTCGTTCTGGTAAGCGCAGGGCATAGCGATGTCGAACTTCTCGCCCCAGACCTTTGCCTTGGGAACGAACTTGCAGCCGAACTTGTCCGCGTAATCCTGAGCGCGGTCGCGGCCGGAAGCACGCATCTCCAGCAGGTAGCCGATCTTCTCATCGGTGGCGATGCCATCGGGATCGTAGCAGTAGCCGTCGGGACCGGAGATGGTGACGACCTTGCCGCCCAGCTGAGCGACCTTCTTGCAGACGCCCCAGGCAACATTGCCGAAGCCGGAGACGGCGACCGTCTTGCCTTCCATGGTCTCGCCGAAGTGCTTCAGGACTTCGCAGACATAGTAGGTCGCGCCGTAGCCGGTAGCCTCGGGACGGATCAGGGAGCCGCCGTAGCTGAAGCCCTTACCGGTGAGAACGCCGTTCTCCCAGACAGCCTTGATGCGCTTATACTGGCCATACAGGAAGCCGATCTCGCGGCCGCCAACGCCGATGTCACCAGCGGGGACATCCACATCGGGACCAATGTGACGCCACAGCTCGGTCATAAAGGCCTGGCAGAAGCGCATGATCTCCATATCGGACTTGCCGCGGGGATCAAAGTCGGAGCCGCCCTTGCCGCCGCCGATGGGCAGGCTGGTCAGGCTGTTCTTGAAGGTCTGCTCAAAGCCCAGGAACTTCATGGTGTCCAGAGTAACATTGCTGGCAAAGCGCAGGCCGCCCTTGTAGGGGCCGATGGCGCTGTTGAACTGAACGCGGAAGCCGCGGTTGACATGGGGCTTGCCGGCGTCGTCCACCCAGGTCACACGGAACTGGATCTGACGATCGGGCTCGCACATTCTCTCCAGAACGGCGTACTTCTCGTATTCAGGGTGCTTTTCCACGATGGGCTCCAGAGACTGGAAGACTTCTTCCACGGTCTGCAGGAACAGCTTCTCGCTTCCGTTGCGGGCCTTGACTTCGTCAAGAACTCTCTGCATGTAAGCATTCATTGGTATGTACCTCCCAATAAAAATTTTACGGACTTCCAGGGGGCCTTCCGGCCTGACCCTACAAATACATCTTAAAACCGACGCCGCCAAAAGTCAAGGTATTTCCCGATAAGAAATCGTCAAAGAACCGATTTTTTCCTTATTTTTTTCGTATACTTTTCCGGCTTGGCGCCAAAATGGGCTTTTTTTACGCAAAAGGCCCCGTTTCCTTTGAAACGGGGCCTTTGGAGACCAGAGCTTTTCGTTCAGTCCTTCCAGATCTTCTGCAGGGCCGCGCAGATGGCCGTGCCTGCCACCAGCGTCACCAACGCCTCGGGAATGGCGTTTCCAACGCCCAGCGCCGTCAAAATGGCCCAGACGGAATCCCCAAAGCCCTGAAGATAGGGCTCGTTGCGGAAGAAGAGGACCAGCAGGCCCATGAAAAACAGCGTGTTGATCAGCGGCGTGGCCAGGCAGGTCAGCGCCGTGCCCAGCGTGCGGTTCTTATTCTTGAGTCCTCGATAGATCAGGCCGGGAATGCCGCCGGCCAGCAGCCGGGGCACCAGGCACATAACCATAGTCTTCCAAAAGCTGATGGACAGCAGGGTCACGCCGAACTCGTCCATGCCAAAGCACTGGAAGAAGGAGGTCAGGCCGAACACCGCGCCCATAATCAGGCCCGCCTGCGGCCCCAGGACCACGGAGGCCACGGCCACCGGGAGGGTCAGAAAGGTGATGGAAAGCGGCCCGAGCTTCAGATAGCCCAGGGGGGTGAAGGCCATCACCAGAAGGATCGCGGTCAATACAGCCAGCTGTACCATCTGACGCATTTTTTTGTTCTGCTTCATAATTGCTCCTTTTCCCGCTGCCGCTCCCCGTCTTTGGAGGATGCCGCACGGGTCATATTATTTATGAAATCGCCTTACCGGCGTTTCACACGGTTTTGCTCCCAGACCAGCCGCAGCCCCAGCAGCACCAGCTCCGGCTCGTGGCAGGTCTTCGTCCGGCAATAGGGCAGGATGGCGTCTGCCAGGCCGCCGGTGGCAATGACGGGAAGCTCCTCCGCCCCGACCTCCTCCCGCAGGCGCTCCACCAGCCCGTCGATCATGGCCGCCGCGCCGTAAATGACGCCGGAGGTCATGGAATCCACAGTATTTTTGCCCAGAAGAGCCCGGGGCCGCTCCAGCGAGATATCCGGCAGCGCCGCCGCCGCAAAGGAGAGGGCCTCCAGCCCGGAGCGCACGCCGGGACAGATCATCACACCGGTGAGCTGTCCCCGGCCGTCGATGAGGGTCAGCGTGGTCGCCGTCCCCAGATCCACCACCGCCAGCGGCGGGGTCTGCAGGCTCAGGGCCGCAACACTGCAAACGGCAATATCGCTGCCCACCTGGGAGGGGATATCCACCCGGATGTCCAGCCCGGTCCTTACGCCGGGCCCCACGATCAGCGGCCTGGTATGGCAAAGCTGCTCTACCGCCGCGGAAAAGACCGGCGTCAGCGGCTTCAGCTCGGAGGAAAGCACCGCCCCATGGATATCCCGGGGGTCTACGCCGCGCATGCGCAGAAGCGCATCCAGCAAAACGGCATATTCGTCTGCCGTCCGGCTGCGGGAGGAGGAGAGCCGCGCGGAAAACAGCAGCTCCCGCTCCCGAAAAACGCCCAGCGTGATATTCGTATTGCCCAGATCCGCCGCCAGCAGCATAGCGCCGCCTCCTTTATCGGTATGTTCCAGATCCCATGGCGCGGCTCAGGCCTGCCACTTCCAAGCCCGGATCTCCGGCAGATCCTGGCCGTATTCCGCAATATACTGCTTATGCTCCACCAGCTTGTCCCGCATGAGCTGCAGCAGGAAGGCGCCGCGGTTGCCCAGCTGGGGCAGGTTGTTGACCACATCCATCACCAGATGGAACCGGTCGATGGCGTTCTGCACCCGCATGTCAAAGGGCGTGGTGATGGTGCCTTCCTCCTGATAGCCCCGGACATGGAGGTTCTTATTGTGCCGGTGGTAGGTCAGCTCGTGGACCAGCTTGGGATAGCCGTGGAAGGCGAAGAGGATGGGCTTGTCCTTGGTGAACAGGCCGTCGTATTCCTGATCGCTGAGCCCGTGGGGATGCTCGTAGTCCGGCTCCAGTTTCATCAGATCCACCACATTGACCACCCGGATCCGGATCTCCGGCAGATACTGCCGCAGGATGGTGACGGCGGCCAGCACCTCCAGCGTGGGCGTGTCGCCGCAGCAGGCCAGGACCACATCCGGCTCCTGCCCCTGATCGTTGGAGGCCCACTGCCAGATGCCGATGCCCTGGGTGCAGTGCTTGACGGCCTGCTCCATGGTGAGCCACTGGGGCCGGGGATGCTTGGAGGTGACCATCACATTCACATAGTTCTTGCTGCGGATGCAGTGGTCAAAGACGGAAAGCAGGCAGTTGGCGTCCGGCGGCAGATAGAGCCGCACCACATCGGCCTTTTTGTTGGCCACATGGTCCAAAAAGCCCGGATCCTGATGGGTAAAGCCGTTATGATCCTGCTGCCACACATTGGAGGACAGCACATAGTTCAGCGAAGCGATCTCCTCCCGCCAGGTCAGGTCCTTGGTGACCTTGAGCCACTTGGCGTGCTGGGAGAACATGGAGTCCACGATGCGGATGAAGGCCTCGTAGCTGTTGAAGAAGCCGTGGCGGCCCGTGAGCAGATAGCCCTCCAGCCAGCCCTCGCACATATGCTCGGACAGCATGGAATCCACCACCCGGCCATCCTCCGCCAGATATTCGTCGCCGGGGACGGTCTCCGCGTTCCAATCCCGCTCCGTGGCCTCAAAGACCCGGTTCAGCCGGTTGGACATGGTCTCGTCCGGGCCGAAGACCCGGAAGTTTTTCGCTTCCGCGTTGAGCTTGAAGATATCCCGCACAAAGCCGCCCAGCTCGATCATATCCTGGGCCTCCACTGCGCCGGGCGCAGGCACGGCGATGCCGTAATCCCGGAAATCCGGCAGGCGGAGATCCCGCAGCAGCTTGCCGCCGTTGGCATGGGGATTTGCGCCCATCCGCCGGTCGCCCTTGGGGGCGATGGCCTTCAGCTGCGCGCAGGGCGCGCCGTTTTCATCGAAAAGCTCCTCGGGGCGGTAGCTCTTGAGCCACTGCTCCACCAGACCCAGATGCTCCGGCTTGCTCATATCCACCGGCACCTGATGGGCCCGGAAGGTGCCCTCGATCTGCTTGCCGTCGGCGGTGCGGATGCCCGTCCAGCCCTTGGGAGACCGGAACACGATCATAGGCCAGCGGGGCCGCTCCTTCACCCCCTGCTCCCGGGCCTTCTTCTGGGCGGCGCGGATATCCCGCAGGCATTTGTCCAGCGTATCCGCCATCATCCGGTGGGCGGCCATATGATCTGTCCCGTCGCCCACCTCCACAAAATAAGGCTTCCAGCCGCAGCCCTCGAAGAACTTCTTCACCTCGTCGTGGGTGATGCGGGCAAAGACGGTGGGGTTGGCGATCTTATAGCCGTTCAGGTGCAGAATGGGCAGCACCGCGCCGTCGGAGGCGGGGTTCAGAAATTTATTGCCGTGCCACGCGGTGGCCAGCGGGCCGGTCTCCGCCTCGCCGTCGCCGACGACGCAGGCGGCGATCAGATCGGGATTGTCGAACAC
>USML01000069.1 GCA_900555855.1 uncultured Eubacteriales bacterium
CCGGCGCAGGAGAAGACGGCGCGGAGGGAGCGCTTTCCCGCTGGGACAGGATGGCGCGGGCCATGTCCACCACCTTCTGCGTCCGCTCCGGATCCGCCAGCAGCTGACTGAAGCGTTCTTCCAGCTCAGCCATACCGGGTCACACTCCCATGACCTCGATGACCTTTGCCGCCAGCGCCGCCCCGTCCCGGGAGCTGAGCAGATTCTGCAGCAGCGCCCGCCCCGGCTCCTTGCCGGAGGAAAGGGCGGTCTGGGCCGCCTGCTTCAGGGCGTCTGTGCCGCTGCCGGCGATCATCTGGATCAGCTGCCGGCCGGATTCGGTGTTCATGGCGGTGTTGTATTTGTCCAGGCCCTTGATGATCTTCAGCCCCTGGGGGGAGGACATCATGGATCTGGCGGCGTTTTCGATTTCTCCGGACATAGGCGGTTCCTCCTAAAACTTGTGATACCACAATATATGTTTTGCGTCTGAAAATGTGACGCGGAAAGGCGGCTTTCATGAAGATCTGCATCTGTTCCGATTCCCATGGCAATGCCTTCGGCCTACAGCGGCTGCTGGCGCGGGAAGCGCCGGACTATCTCTGGTTTCTGGGCGACGGTCTGCGGGACTGGGAGCGGGTGAAGCTTCCGCCGCTGCTGCCCTTTGCCGCCGTCCGGGGCAACTGCGATCCCCTCTGCGAGGAGCCGGAGGAGCGCTGCTTCACCCTGTGCGGCAAGCGGATCCTGCTGACCCACGGACACCGCCGCGGCGTCAAGACCGGCCTGCTGCCGCTGGAGGCAGAGGCCGTGGAGCAGGGGCTGGATCTGATCTTTTACGGCCACACCCATCGCCCTGCGGCGGAGCGGTTCGGCGCCTGCCAGATCGTTTGCCCCGGCAGTATGAGCGTGGGGGAGGAGCGCTATGCCATCCTGAACCTTTCGCCGGATGCGCCCGCCCAGGTGGACCTGCGCCGCCTGGAGGAACGGTAAAAAAAGAAAAGCACGGCCGCTGCCGTGCTTTTTTGATGTTACGATATTACAGCCGCACCGCAAGCCCCAGCGCAATGTCCAGCAGCCCGTGCTGGCGGGCCTTTTCCGCTTCTCCGCCCAGGTTCCCCTTGTCCCAGACCTCGCCCAGGATGTCGCCGCCGAAGAAGAAGGAAAAAAGCTCTGCCCCGATGGCGTCGGCTACTGCCTGCAGCCCCGCCGCTTCCATCTCCACGCAGAGACAGCCCTCCGCCCTGCGCCGGGCGATGAGGTTCGCGGTCTCCCGATAGACGGCGTCGGTGGTCCATGTGCGTCCCAGAACATGGGGGATGCCGCAGGCAGAAAGCTGCTCCGCCACCGTGCCGCTGCCCTTCATCCGGATATAATCCGCCGGCGGGGCAAAATGGTAGGAAAGTCCCTCGTCCCGGCAGGCTTCGGTGGGCACGATGACCTTGCCGGCGCAAAGCTCCGGCGCAAGCACGCCGCAGCTGCCGAAGACGATGAATTTCTTCGCGCCGGTGAGGACGGCGGCCTCATGGAGGATGGCGCCTGCCGCAGGCGCGCCGATGGGGCTCATATAAAACAGCGTGGGCCGACCATCCAGCTCCAGCAGATAAAGCTCCACCGGGCCGTTGGCCGTAAAGGCCCTTGCGGCCGCCGCCGGATGATATTCGGCCAAAACCCGCTCCAGCACCTTGTGGTGAAAGGATACGATGCAGACCTCCGCGATCTGCTCCCCCGTTCCGTAGAGCTGCTCCGGAGTAAACAGCGGCTTGCTGTCCGGGTCAAATGAATTAAGAATGCTCATAGTTCCTCCCAAAGGCCCTCGCGGGCAAAGTATAAAAAATCCACCGTAATTTGATCCAAATTACGATGGATATCTGGTGGAGACAAGGGGACTCGAACCCTTTGAAAACACCTTAGAAACCCTGTAATTTCAATGGTTTATTCTTTTTGTACAGATTTTCGTACAGATTTTATTTAAAAAACTGGTTCATCATGGCGTTGATATCATCCTGTTTTTGCTCCATGATATGGCCATAGACCCGGCGGACCATTTCGTCGTTTTCATGGCCCATGCGGCGGGCGATATACATAAACGGGACATTCAGCGAGATCATGACGGATGCGTTGTAATGGCGCAGGTCGTGGAAGCGGCACACGGGGAAGTGCAGGGCGGCCAGCGCACGCTGAAAGCGCTTGCTGATAATATCCGGGCTGGCCTGCACAATGTGCGCGTCCGGCGCGCCGTGCAGCTGCGCCAGCTGCTTGCGGAGCGGATCCGTGAGAGGAAGGGTGCGATAGCCGGCATGAGACTTGGGCGGTTTGACGACCCACTGCTTTTTTTCATCGATCACCAGCGCCTTGGAGATCGATACGGTATTGCCGGCGGAAAGATCGGAGAAGGTCAGGGCGCAGATCTCCGAGCGGCGGAGCCCCAGCTGGGAGGCGAACATCACGGCAAGAAGAAGATCCCGGTCGCCCTTTTCTTCTGCATAGGCTTCCAGCGCCTTGATGGTGGAAAGCTCCGGGATCACGATCTCCTGCTTTTCCTTTTGCGGAAGCCGGGTGGTCAGGTGCATTGCCGGGCGGTAGGAGGCCAAAACAGCGCTGAGAAATCCATGGATATTTGCAACCGATTTTGGAGACAGTTTTTCGGCGCAGGCGTTGATCTCCCGTTGGATCATGGCCTGCGTAATATCCCGCAGACGCTCCTGCTGCAGACGGAGAAGGTAGTTCTTTCGGATGCGTTGATAGCCGACCGTGGTAGATCTGCTGAAGACATTGACGCGCTGCTCAATAAAGAGCTCCATTGCCTGGGCGAGGGTCATTTCAGGATCGGCGGGGTTCTCCGGGGCGGGGGCGGATTGCTCCAGCTCCACGGCGGCGGCGCGGGCCTCGGCCTTGGTGGGGCGGGTGACGGAGCGCTGGATCCGCTTGCCCTCGGCGTCCTTGCCCAGATAGGCATAGCAATTCCAGCTGCCGGAGGGGAGGCGGCGGGGGGTGGACGGCATGGGGGATCACTCCTTTCATGAGCGGGTGGAATGCAAAACGCCTTTTGAATCGAACAGATGGCTCTGGAAGAATGATTGAAATCGTGGCGTATTTTTTGAATTGAAAATGCATAACAATAAAACACGATTCAAAAAAGCGATTGCTTTTTATATCGAAAAATGCTATGATAAGTCAATCATTCAACCGGTTTGACCTTTTGGAGGGCAAGGACATGGCATATCAGCTGCTTGGAAAGCTTTATTACGGAGACAGGACCGCATATATGGAAGAATATCGGGTGCGGTTTTCCTCGGAGGAGGCGGTGAAGCCCGACTTTTCCGTGGCGGGGCACCCGGCGTTTTTCCTGCTGAACGGGGAGGTCATGGGAAAAGTCTATGCCATCACCAAGCTGAACCAGGCGGTGGTGAAGCTGAGCGGGACGCTCCCGGGGATCGCAAAGCAGCAGTATTCCCGGAAATGCCTGATCGACGAGATCGTCTTGACCAATCGGATCGAGGGGGTCCACAGCAGCCGCAAGGAGATCGGGGACGCGCTGGATGTTTTGGAACAGCAATCGGAGGAAAAGGGGAAGCGCCAGCGGTTCGTGGGGCTGGTGAACAAATACCTGAAGCTGATGACCCATGCGGAGATCCCGCTGAGGACATGCCGGGACATCCGGGCCATCTATGACGAGGTGTTCCTGGAGGAGATCCGGGCGGAGGATCCGAAGAATCTTCCGGACGGAGAGATCTTCCGGAAGGATCTCACGGAGATCCGCAGCGAGACCGACCGGGTCATCCACAAGGGGATGTACCCGGAGCGGGAGATCATCGCGGCGATGGAAAAGGCGCTGGCCTTTTTGAACGACGAGGGCGTGGACCGGCTGGTCCGGGTGTGCATTTTCCACTATATGCTGGAATATATCCACCCGTTTTATGACGGGAACGGGCGGCTGGGGCGGCTCATCCTGAGCTACTGCATCGCGGGGGAGCTGGAGCCGCTGCTGGCCTACCGGATCTCGGAGACGGTGAAGGAGAACATCAAGGACTATTACAAGGCATTTCAGGTGTGCAACGACCCGCACGGGCTGGGGGACCTCACGCCGTTTTTGCTCATGATGCTGGATATGATCCATGCGGCGCTGGCGGAGCTGAAGGAATCCCTCACGCAGAAGCTGTTCCGCTGGGGGCAGTATGCGGGGACGGCCCTGAAGCTGGCGGCCGGGGAGGTCGCCGACATCCGCAAGATGTATAACATCCTGATCCAGGCGGCGCTTTTCAGCGAAAAGGGGATCTCCACCCGGGAGCTGGAAGGGCTCTTCGGCTCCTATTACCTGACAAAAAAGAACCTGGGGAAGATCCGGCCGGAGCTCCTCCGGGCGGAGAAGAAGGGAAAGGAAATGTATTATGAGCTGGACCTGAACGCCCTGGACGGGATGCTGCTTCAGGAGGGACTGGAGGAAGGCGGAGAGCACTGAGCGGAGACGATGGTCTCCGGCGTGGCTTTGCCGCAGGCATAGGACAGAGCGTCCTGAAGGCCGTCCATGATCCCGGCGAAAAAGGCGGTATTTTTGAAATTGGCTTCGATCTCCTCCGGCGTCAGAGTGGATTTGAAGACAGGCTCAGACATGGGGACACGCTCCTTTCGGGAAACGGGCAAACAGCCCTTGACAATATGGCATATAAAGCATATAATGAGCATAGAGAAAGAGCGGTGGAACAATGAAGGAATACGAGGTCGTATTTTACGAAAAAGAGGACGGGACACATCCGGCGCTGGATTACATTGCGTCGCTGTCGCTGAAAATGCAAGCGAAGATCCTCAAGATCGCTTCTATGCTGGAAATCGATGGGACGCGGCTGCGAATGCCCTATTCCGAGTTTTTGAAGGATGGCATTTTCCAGATCCGGGCCCAACAGGAAGGGAATATCTCCCGCGTGCTGTATTTCTTCGCTGTAGGCAAGCGGATCGTCCTCACCAATGGCTTTACCAAGAAAACACCGAAAACACCGCTCGGCGAGATCGAGTTAGCAAAAGAATACCGGGCAGACTATGAACGAAGGGAGGCGCTGAAATAATGCTTACACTTCAGGATGCGATCGCGAAGAAAATGGAAGACCCCGAGTTCAAGGCGGAATGGGACGCGCTGGAGCCGGAGTTTCAGATCGTCCGCGCCATCATTGAGGGGCGCGAGGAAAAGGGCTTTACACAGGCACAGCTGGCGGAGGCTACCGGGATCAACCAGGCCAACATCAGTCGGCTGGAAAACGGGACGGGGAACCCATCCCTGCAGACCCTCAAGCGGCTGGCGGCCGGCATGGGGATGAAGCTCAAGCTGGAGTTTGTGCCGGTGCAGCACAGCGCACAGTAAGCCAGAATTGAATCAAGCAAAGGCGCTCTCTGGGCATTCCGGGGGCGCTTTTTTGTTCTGCGAAGATCAGGCTCACCGGACGCCGGAGGTAAAGGCGACGGCTTTTCCGAGGATGCGGAGGCTGTTCATTTCCTCGCCCCAGAAGGTGCGGGGGCGGTATTGGGGGTTTTCGGCCTCCAGGACCACATGATCGGGAAAGAGGTGGACGCGCTTGAGGGTGGCTTCGTCTTCGATGAGGACGGCGGCGATCTGGCCGTGCTCCACAGTATCCTGCTGACGGATGTAAACAATATCGCCGTCGTAGATGCGGGCGTTGATCATGCTGTCGCCCTTGCAGCGGAGGGCGAAATCGGCGTGGATGTGCTCCGGGATATCCACATCCCCCTCGATGTTCTCCGCCGCCAGGATAGGCGTGCCGCAGGCAATGGAGCCAACCAGCGGGATCTTCCGCATGGCCGGCATGGGGATAATCGTAGCCGTAGAAAAAGTATACTTTCCGGTAGCGGGCGTTTTCCCGAGTAGATAGTCCATATCAACATTGAAATAGTCAGCAATGGATTCCAGCGTGTCCAAGCCCGGTTCGCGCTCACCACGCTCATACATATTAACACTGCTCTTTGAAAGCCCGAGCTGTGTAGCCAAGGCTTGCTGCGACAACTCATGTTCAAGCCGGAGAGTCTTAAACCGTTCAGAAAATTTACTCATAAGAAGCTCCTAAATATAGAGTATAGTCTTATTATACACGAAAAGTGCACAAAGGCAATCTCAAATATGCACAAAAAGTGTTTTTAGAGTTTGTGCACATTGAGAAGATAAAGACTGTTGACACAGAGCACAAAGAGTGTATAATAGAATCAACGAGCACAAATAGTGCGCAACAGAAAGGAGAAGTAAAATGTCCATGGGAGAAACCATGCGGGCGCTGCGCGGGTCAAAGAGCCAGGAAGAAGTGGCGCGCGAGGTAGGTATTACGAAATCTTCATATGCAATGTACGAACGAGATGAACGAACACCGCGGGACGAGGTAAAAGTTCGATTAGCTAAATACTTTGGGGTGTCCGTGCAGGATCTTTTTTTTAGCTTTATAGAGCACTAAAAGTGCTCGGCAAGACAGATTATGAAGCACCAGGAGGTACACACGATGGAAAACAACCATGATGCGGCGCAGCGCTGGTATGCGGAGCTGGAGGAAAAGCACGGCGTCATGACCGAAGAGGAGCGGAAGCGCTGGTATCGGACCGAGGAGGGGAGCTGCTTCTTCGGGGTGCTGCAGGATCTCTGGCGGGAGGATCTGGACGAGGTGATCCTCCGGGCCTATGAGAGCGCAGGGAGGGGGCTGCGGGGATGATCAACACGGCGGCGGTCAAGGCGCGGATGAAGGCGCTCAGGATGACGCAGCGGGAGGCGGCGGAGAAGCTGGGATACACACAGGCGACGCTTTCCCTCAAGACCAACAACCGCAGGCGGATGACGCTGGAGGAGGCCTGGGCGCTGGCGAAGCTGCTGGGGGTGGAAGAAGATCTGCGGCGCTATTTCTTCGCCGAAGCGGACGAGTAACGAAGAAAACCGCCGAAGCGGGCGGGCTTCGACGGGTCTCTTGCGGGATCACTTACCGGACGATTTCTTTCGGTTGGAAAGAGCGGAGCCGGCAAGGGTCCGCGCGGCCGCGCTGCTGGAGGGTTTGCGAAGGGTCTTGCTCGCAGCAGCCGCGACCTTGGAAGAAGTCCTGACGGAGTTCTTCTGTGCCATTCTTTTCACCTCCTTTCGCATCAAGCGGCAGGGAGGCGGAGAGAAGGACGGGGAACGGGCGCCCCCAGCGGAGGGGGACAAGGGAAATTATAGCAGCATTGGAAATTTATTGCAAGCGGCAATCACAGCAAACAACAGCAAGGGAGGTGAACGCGATGGAGAGCATCCTGATGTCGCCGATGGCGAAGGCACATCCAAAAGCAAAGCCCCTGGCCATGGCGCTGGTAGAAGCAGCGGCAAGACAAGGGGCAAGCGCGAAGGAGCTGCGCCTGGCATGCGTCATGGCGCAGGAGGCGTATCGGTTGGCGATGGACAACTCACGCGTCCCGGTCACAGAGTTCGAGCGCGGCACCAAAGCCGCCCTCGAGCGCATCTAACAAGCAACAGGAGGGAAAGGCAATGCCGAAAATCAATCTGACCGAGAGCGACCGGATGCGGGAGCGGATGGTGGTGGTGCTCCGGGTGGCCATGGCCCGGAACGGGCTGAATGTGCCGAGGCTGGCAAAAAAGATGGTCAAGGCGCAGGACACGGTGCGCCGCAAGTGCAACGACCCCGGCGCGCTGACCGTGCGGGAGCTGGGGCAGCTGGTGCGGATGCTGCACATCCCGCGGGAGGAGCTGATGGAGGCGATCTATGGCAAGCAGTAAGGCAGAGCTGTGGAGCGAGAGAAGCTGCTGGCTGTGCGGCCGGAACGGCACGGCGGATCCGCTGGACAAGCATCATATCTTCGGCGGGGCCTGCCGGAAGAAAAGCGAGAAATACGGACTGGTCGTCTGGCTCTGCCACCGGCGGTGTCATCTTTCCGGCAAGCGGGCGGCGCACAGCTGCCGGGAGACCATGGATGCGCTGCACCAATACGGCCAGAGGCTGGCCATGGAGCAGCAGGGCTGGACGAAGGAAGAGTTCATGCTGGAGTTTGGCAGGAACTATCTGGATGAGGAAGACCCGGCGGAGGATTAAGGGCAGGACGCCGCCCCCGGGCGGCGGAGCTCCGGGCGGGAGGAACCAGCCGGGACAGCTGGCCGCCGGAATGCAGACAGGGAGCCGGAGCGCCGCCGCCGAGGGGCGGAGAGACCACGCCTTAACAAGAATCATTTTTTAGGAGGAACAGACCAGGCTCGAATGCAGGCTTGGGAAAGACACGAAGAACAGGTATATCGGGATCAAGGGAGATCTCACGGAGCTGATGGCGGACCTGGTAATGCTGATCAACAGCATTTACAACTCGCTCCGCAATCATAGCCCGGAGGCGGCGGAGATCTTTGCGGACACCTTTTCGCAGGTGCTGGATGGGCTCAAGGATGAGATCTTCGGGCCGGATATGCTGGAGGGCGTCGCGATCGGGACGGTGGTGAAAAAGAAGAAGGAGGAGGAGGAAGATGCGGCGGAAGCAGAAGAAGCAAGGTAGGCGGCTGCGGCCGCTCTGGGGCGCGCTGGCGGCGATGAGCTTTCTCCTGACGCTGGGGGCCGCCGGCGGGATGGAGCACGGCACCATGGCGCTGGGACAGGGCGTCTGGCTGATGGCGGCGTCGCTGGGGGCGGGGGCGGCCTTTGCAAGGCTGGCCGGACTGCTGGAATAACGGAGGGAGACGGAATGAAGCTTTCGAAATATGCAAGCCTGGTGAAGCGCTGCGGACGGTGCATCGTGGCGCGGGTGGAGGGCAGCGGGCTCTGGCTGGGAACCGACAGCGCCCTCTACCGGGCGACGGAGCTGCCGGAGCCGGCGGGGGAGGACCAGGTGCGGGCGATGCTGGATCTGCCGGAAAAGGCGTGGAATAAGGTCTATATGAGCGAGCTCCGGGCGGAGAGCGCTGCCGAGGTTTTGGGCATGGAGCTCTCCCCCTATGCGGCGGGCGAGCAGGACGCGGACAAGCAGAAACTGATGGCCGCGCACAACGGCCTCTGGTGCGCCTGCTACCGCTGCCGGGAGGACGGCGAGCTGATCTTCTTTGACGAAGCGGCGCTGGGGCCGGTGATGGAGGAGCTCCGATGCAGCGACTACATCCGGTTTACGGTGCGGCGGGCGAAGAACGGAGCGCGGTATCTGGCGGTGCATGACGGCTTTGATGTTCTGGCGGCGATCCTGCCCGTGCAGGTGCTGACGGAGGAATACATGACGGAGCTGGCGGAGTTTCAGGCGCTGTGCACCAGGCAGTATTGGAAGGACAGGGACAGCCGGCCGGCGGATGGGCCGGAGGAGGAACAAATGGAGCTGGAGGGAACGGAAGGATGACCATGGAAGAAATGTGGGAGATGGAGGAGCTGAAGCTGCGGCTCCAGGCAGCGGAGACGCGGGAGGCGCGGATGCGGGAGCGGATCGCGCTGCTGGGGCTGGAGGGGATGTTTGTCCCCAAGGAGGACCTGATCCCGGACCGGAGGACGGCGGCGGCGCTTTTGCGCCTGTGTACCGGGGAGGAGCTCCGCTGCGGGAAATGCCCGCTGCAGGGGCTGGGAGATCAGTGCTGCGACGCCCTCAAGCTCTGGAGCGCGGAGCTGCTGGAGGAAAGGAACTGAACGAGAGGGCCGGAGCAGGAACGGAGGAGACGCGAATGGACAAGAACGGACAGAAGGACGGATGGATGCGGCTCATGGCGCTGCCGGTGTGCTCCTGCGGGCGAAGCATGGTAAGAAAAGGCATGCTGCGGGAGCTGCGGGCGAACAAGAACCACCGGCCGGGGCCGACGGTGAACTGGATCCGCTCCAGCGTGGCGGAGATCGGGATGGAATGCCAGGCGTGCGGCCGGGATTGGCGGGTGCAGTTTCTCTGCTGCGACCGGTTTGAGAGCCGGCGCCCGGCGCCGGTGGACATCTGGCCGATTCCGCCGGGGGAGGCGGCGGAGACCGTACTCCGCCGGGTGCTGAAGCGGCGGGAGCAGGAAAGCCTGCCGAAGGAGCAGCCGAAGGAATATCGAAGGAGCACCCCGGAGGATGCGGCGCGGGCGAGGCAGTGGCTGGCGCGGCTCCGGACACAGGCAGGCGGGCGCTGAAAAGCGCAGGCAGGATCAGGGCTGCCCCGGGCGGTGAAATGCAGACGCCCGGAGGTCACCTCCTTATGGCCGGGG
>USML01000070.1 GCA_900555855.1 uncultured Eubacteriales bacterium
CCAGCCTCTATGCGCTGGAATTTTCCGTCTATGCGCCCTCGCCGCTGACCTTCGTCAGCCCGGCGAGCGACGCGCCTGTGGAGGACGGCTGGATCTATCTGGAGGATCCGGCGGAGCTGGCGCTGCTGATCCCGGCGCTGCGGCAGGATATGCTGACGCACGGACTGGGCAGCTGGCGGCCGGACTGGACGGAGAAGGACGCCTACCTGACCGTTTATCTCTGCGGGACCGAAACGGGGACGGAGCTGCTGACGGCCTACGAGCCGTCGGAGCTTTTGGAGACGCTGGCCGCGCTGCGGCAGCTGGGATATTTGAAGGAAGAAGGTATGAGCCATGACTGAACAAAACCCGCCCCGCCGGAGAGCGCCGAAGAAGAGCCGGGCCGCGCTGCTGCTGGCGGCCACGCTGCTGGTGTTTCTGGCGGCAGGGCTGCTGGTCCTGAAGCTGCGCGGCGCGCTGCCGGGCGGCGATCGGGAGGCTTTTCAGGTGCCGGAGCAGATCGTCATCTGTCTGGACGCAGGCCACGGCGATACCGATGCCGGCGCCGTCAACGGAGACCGGCTGGAAAAGGACGATAATCTCCGCATTGCGCTGGCCGTGCGGGACAAGCTGGAGGCCGCCGGATCGGAGCGGCTCACCGTTTTGATGACCCGGACGGACGATACCTTCCTGGAGCTGCAGCAGCGGGTGGATCTGGCCAACGAAAACGGCGCCACCCTGTTCGTCTCCCTCCACCGCAACAGCGGCGGCGGAAAGGGCGTGGAGGTCTGGACCTCCAGCCTGAAGGAAAAGGCGGAGTGCCGTCTGGCGCAGTATATCATGGACGGGCTGGAGCAGGCCGGCGTGCAGAAGGTCCGGGGCGTGAAGCACGGGACCGCCGGCAACCCGGCTGTCAGCTACACCGTGGTTGGCCGCACGGAGATGCCCGCCTGTCTGGTGGAGCTGGGCTTCATCGACAACGATGAGGACAACGCCCTGCTGGACAGCCATTGGGACGCCTACGCGCAGGCCATCGCCGACGGGATCCTGAAGATGGTGGAGCTGAAATGACCGCCGTTCTGGCCTATCTGCAGGATATGGGCGGCTATATGCTGCTGGCGCTGCCTGTCTGGCTGACAGTGCGGACGCTTTTTCTGCTGAGCCGGCACGAAAGGCCCCGCTGGGGACGGGAGCTGGGGATGGCGGTCTTTGCGCTGTATTGCGCAGGGCTTTTTTCCCAGACGCTGCTGCCCGCCGGGCTGGTCTGGCCCGCGCCGCGGGCGGCGCTGGAAGCGGCGCTGCGCCGGTGGCACACCGGTCAGGGCATCAACCTGCTCCCGCTGGATACCGTCCGGCGCTTCTGGCGCTATGGCAGCCAGCAGCAGCTGCTGGTCAATCTGGCGGGCAATGTGGCGGTGTTCGTGCCGCTGGGGCTGCTGCCGCCCGCCTTGTGGCGGGGCCTGCGGCGGCTTTGGAAAGCAACGCTGCTCTGCTGCGTCTGCTCCTGCCTGATCGAGTTTTTCCAGCTGTTTATCGGCCGCAGCGTGGATGTGGACGATGTGATCCTCAACACGCTGGGCGGCGTTTTGGGCTATCTGCTCTTTGCCCTGCTTTGGGCGCTGTTTTCCAGAAGGAAGGCCCGCTCCTGACGGTTTGCGCATAATAAAAGCTTCCCTCCGCTTCTGCGGCAGAGGGAAGCTTTTTTCTTTGTCTGTTTTGGCTCAGGCCGCCTGGGGCGCGTCCTCCGGCTCCGGCGGCAGCAGCTTCTGGATCTTGCGGAAGGCCAGCACAAAGAAGGTCAAATGGGCCGCGAAGGTCAGCAGCCAAGAGATGGGATAGGAGATATAAACGCTCTCCAGCGTGCGCTCCGCCCGGAACACGGTCTGGATCCAGATGATGCGCATGACGCAGGAGCCCAGAAGGGCGATGGTCGTGGGCAGCCAGGATTTTCCCAGCCCGCGCAGACCGCCGCAGGCCACCTCCATCAGGCCGCAGAGGAAATAAGGCGCGCAGAGGAAGCGCATGCGGGTCTTGCCCACGGCGATGATCTGCTCCCGCAGGCCCTCGCTGTCGGAGGCATAGATGCCCAGCAGGGTATGTCCGCAGAAATAGGCCGTCAGCCCCAGCACCAGCCCCACCACGCTCACCAGCACCAGGCAGATGGCCATAATGCGGCGGATGCGGCTGGGCTTGCCCGCGCCAAGATTCTGGCTGACGAAGGTGATGGTGGCCTGATAGACGGCGTTCATCGCCACATAGACGAAGCCCTCCACATTGGCCGCGGCGGAGTTGCCCGCCATGACGGTGGAGCCGAAGGAGTTCACCGAGGACTGGATGATCACATTGGACAGGGAAAACAGCGTCCCCTGCAGGCCCGCCGGCAGACCGATCCGGACCATCTCCAGCAGCTTGTCCTTATAAAGCCGGATCTCCCGCAGCACCAGACGGCAGCAGTCCAGCCGCCGGGTCAGGCAGAGGACCACCAGCACAAAGGAGATCAGCTGGGAGGTGATGGTGGCCAGAGCCACGCCGGCCACATCCATCTTGAACACGATCACCGTCACCAGATTGAGCACCACATTGACCAGACCGGCGGCGGAAAGGATATACAGCGGGCGCTTGGTATCGCCCACGGCCCGCAGCACCGCCGCGCCGAAGTTGTAGCCGATATTGAAGGGCATGCCGCAGAAATAGATCTTCAGATACAGGGAGGCCAGGGGGAGCACATCCTCCGGCGAATCCATCAGCCGCAGGAGCGGCGTGGAAAAGATCAGGCCGATGACGCCCGCCGCCAGACCGATGAGCAGACTGGCGCCCATGGTGCAGTGGACCGTCTCGGAGACGGCCTTTTCATTGCGCGCGCCGTAATACCGGGCCACCAGCACATTGCAGCCCACGGAAACGCCGATGAACAGATTGATGAGCAGGTTGACCAGCGCGCCGGTGGAGCCCACCGCCGCCAGAGAAGCTGCGCCGGAAAATTTGCCCACCACGATTACATCCGCCGCGTTATACAGCAGCTGCAGCATGCCGGAAAGCATCAGCGGCACCGCAAAACGGATGATCTTGCCCGTCAGCGGCCCGTTTACCATATCCATATTCGTTTGCTTTGCCATAACTCTCCTCCCGGGAAGGGCCCGGTCTTATTCCTCCTCCGGCTCCGGCTGGGGCAGCCTGCTCACCAGCGTCCACTCCACCCGGTGGTTCCGGATCTCCTGCACCTTGATGTGCATCCCCAGGGCCTCCACCTCCGGATGGGAGCCGTCCTGCGGGATGACGGAAAGCCGGCTGAACACCAGCCCGCCCAGCGTCTCGTATTCGTCGTCGTCCTCCTCGGGCAGGGGCAGGTCCAGCGCCTCCGCCACATCCTCCAGCTCCGCAGAGCCGGCGATGCGCCAGAGATTTTCGCCCACCTTGGAGATCTCCTGCTCCTCCTCGGAATCGAACTCGTCGTAGATCTCGCCCACCAGCTGCTCCAGCAGGTCCTCCATGGTCACCAGACCGGAGGTCCCGCCGTATTCATCCACGACGATGGCCATATGGACCTTTTTCTGCTGCATATCCCGGAAAAGCACATCGGCCTTGACGGATTCCGGCACGAAATGGGCCGGGCGCAGCAGCTCCTGCACAGGACGGGGCTCCGCCTGCTGGGCGTTGAGCAGATAATCCCGGGTGCTCAGGATGCCGATGATATCGTCCATATCCTCCCCGCACATGGGGAAGCGGGAAAGGCCGCTCTCCCGGATGGTCTTCAGGATCTCCTCCCCCGTATCCTCCAGCCAGAGGACGGTCATGTCCGTGCGGTGGACCATGATCTCCTCCGCGGTGATGTCGTCAAACTCAAAGATGTTCTCGATCAGCTCTTTTTCGCCGCTCTGGATGGCGCCGCTCTCCTCGCCGTTTTCCACCATCAGGCGGATCTCATCCTCGCTGACTTCCTCCAGCTGGGCCTTGGGATTGACGCCGAACAGCCGCAGCACCAGCCCCGCCAGCCAAAGCAGGGCGGCGGCGATGGGATGCAGCAGGCGGGAAAGCAGCAGCGCGAAGCCGAAGGTCCCTCTGGCGGCCTTTTCCGGCCGGTGCCAGGCGTAGCGCTCCGGCGCAAAATCGCACAGAGCGATGGCCAGCAGCACCAGCACGATCCAGCTGGCCGCCGCAGCCACAGAGCGCCAGACGCCCTCCGGCGGCAGCTGGGCAAGCTTATGCACCAGCTGTCTGGTCAGCGGATTGGAGACAGCAAAAAAACCGAATCCCACTGTGCCCACGCGCAAGGCGGCACAGAAGTCATCCGGCTCCTGAACGACAGGCAGCAGCCTAGCTGCCTTTTTATCGCCGTCTTCCGAAGCACGGGCCAGCTTGCTCTCGCTGCATTCGCGGACAGCGCTGCCGGCCAGGGAACAGAATACGGCCAGAAAAACAAAGATACACTCGACGAAGATCCATCGTCCAACCGGGTCAGACAAGGTGATTCCCCCTTAAAATAATAAAATATTGCCTTCTATTGCCCTGCCTGCGCAGAGCATATTGCAAGCTTATCACATCCCGGGGCGGTTTGCAATGCCTTCCGCGGGAAAATCAGCAGCAAAAGCCGCCCCTGCAGAAAAATCCGCAGCAGAGATTGGCCAGGCAGAGACTGGCGCAGTAGCGGCTCATGCCGCCCATATCGGTGTAGCCGCCGGCCTGATGGTAGGCGCTGCCGCCCCGCTCCAGCCGATCCAGACAGGTCTCGTATTCCGCGTTGCCCGGTTCCATGGCGCAGGCCCTCCGGGCGTGCTCCAGCCCTGCCACCCGGTTGCCCAGGCCGCAGTTGGCCAGCGCGCTGTAATAATACCAGCGGGCCGTCCGCTCCGGGATGTTGGACAGCACATAGAGCGCCTCCTGATAGTGCCGGGCGGCGATATAGTTTCGGGCGGCCCGGAGCTGATCGGTGTCCTCCGGATCCGGCTGGGCCTGGCCCGTCTGGTGGAAGCCGGTGAAGGGATCCCAGGTATAGGTCTGCCAGCCGCTGAAATCGCCATAGCCGCCGTAGCCGGTACTCTGGCTGCCGTAGCCGCCATAGCCGGCGCTCTGCCCGGCAGAGCCATAGCCGGCGGGGCCGGTATCGCCGTTTTTGATGGCGTCGTAGGCGGCGTTGATCTCCTTCATTTTCTGTTCGGCGTTTTTGTCGCCGGGGTTCACATCGGGGTGATATTTTTTCGCCAGCTCCCGATAGGCTTTTTTGATCTCCTCATCGGTGGCGTTTCGGCTGACGCCCAACACGGCATAGGGGTCGTTCATCAGGCAGCCTCCTTTCCTTCGGCCGGGGGCCGGTCATTGCTGCCGGGGCTGGGGCTGCTTCCCGGCTTTTTTCTGCTGCTCCTGCCGGAGCCTGGCCTGGTGATACCGGCTCCACATCCCGTGGTACAGGATATTTTTCAGGATGCCCGCATCCCGGACCAGGGGCAGACGCTCGAAGCTCCCGGCGCACTGGCCCGCCAGCATCAGCAGCATGGGCTCATATTCCGCCAGGGGCCTTGGCTCCTTCCAGAGGGCCAGAAGCGGATTGTAGCGGTGCTTCCGCAGATCCTTTTCCAGATCCACGCAGGCATCCTGCAGATAGACGAACTCACCCAGCGCAAAGGCCATCTGCTCCACGGTCTCCGTCCAGCGGTCATCCCGCCAGTGGAACACCTCCGCCATCAGGCGGCCGCAGCAGGCGGCGGCCCGGTCTGGCACATCGTCGTTTTCCCGTTCCAGCCGGGCAAGCTCTGCCAGCTCCCGCTCCATGCCCCGGCACTGGCGGGGCCAGCGGTTTTTCACCTGGGCATAAGCGCCCCGCAGCTGGCGGGCGAGCTGTTTTTTGATGGGATCGCCCTCATCCTGCCAGTCATCCTGCAGCTTGTGGTAGACCAGCGCCACATTCATATCCGCGGCGTAATCCGTCAGCTCACAGCGCCACCAGCTCTGCTTTTTCAGCGGATGGGGCGGGCAGCAGCTCTCCCCGCAGGTCTCCTCCGGCTCATAGAGGGAGGCCAGCAGCAGGATCAGAAAGGTCATATCATAATGAAGGGCCAGCCGGCTCAGCTGGCCGTGCCGCTCCTTCAGCGAGCGACAAAGGCCGCAGTAGCAGGCCCGGTAGCGGGCGAGCTCCTCCGGAGAAAGGCCCTCCTTCCGGGCCACTACATATCCAAACATCGCTCAGCTCTTGCGGATAAAGCTCTCGCCACACTTGGGGCAGGTGACGCGGATCCTTCCCTTGCCCTTGGGCACGCGGGTCGTGACGCCGCAGCCGGGGCATTTATAAAACCGGTAATACTTCTTCTGGCGCATCCGCTGCCGCCAGCCGCTGAGCCTGCCGGTGAGACGGTAGCGCAGAGTCAGGTACGCGCTGTTTTCCGCCCGGCGGCGGTCCACCTTGCGGGAAAACATCCGATAGTAGTTCCAGGTGAGGCTGGTGAGCGTCAGCAGCCAGAACAGGATCCCCACAAGGCCGTTACGGATCAGGCAGGAGAGGATCAGCGTGACCATGGCAAGGCCCGTTAAAAACCGGCTCAGCTCGTCCACGCCATAGCGCCCTGCAAAAAACCTCTGCAGCCAACCCTTCATAGATCGTTCCTCCTGTCATGCGGATCCCGGATGCCGGGCGTCTGCCCGGCCATTTTTATAACATTGCTATTCTAAGGCCTTTTTTCTCCGCTGTC
This sequence comes from uncultured Eubacteriales bacterium, assembly GCA_900555855.1. Taxonomy (GTDB): domain Bacteria; phylum Bacillota; class Clostridia; order Oscillospirales; family Butyricicoccaceae; genus UBA4644. The sequence continues at coordinate 6,660 of USML01000070.1, forward strand.
AAAATATCCGTTCCTGTTTTTACATATTATTTACGATTTTCTTAAGAATTGGACGCAGATCCGGATAAAAAAACGGCAGGCCCCCGAAAAAAGGGCCTGCCGAAGCAGTATTTTTGCTTATTCCATCGTCATTTCCCGATAAGCGCTGCGGATGATCTGGACGCAGTGGTCCAGCCCCAGCTTGCCGCTGTTCAGGCAGAGATCGTAGTTGGAAGCGTCTTCCCAGGCCTGATCGCAGTAATGCTGGCAGTACCGGGCCCGCTGCCGGTCGATCTCCTTGACGGTGCGCTGGATGCCCTCGGGCTTGTGGCCATATTCCTCCACGGCCCGCTTGCAGCGCTCCTCCATCCCGGCGCAGATAAAGACCCGCAGCACATTGTAGTTTTTCTCCAGCACCCAGTCCGCGCAGCGGCCCACGATGACGCAGGGCCCCTTGTCTGCCAGATCCCGGATGGCCTTGGCCTCCGCCAGATACACCTGGTCGGAAAGGGAAAGCATATTGGGATTGAAGGCGCCGCTGGAGGCGGTGGTGAAATTAGTGACGATGGAGAACAGCAGGCTCTGGGTGAGCTGCTGCTCCTGTCCGCGGATGAAGTCTACCGCCAGGCCGCTCTCCTTGGCCGCCAGGTCGATCACTTCTTTATCATAAAAGGGAATGGCAAGCTCATCCGACAGCTTGCGGCCGATCTGGCGTCCGCCGCTGCCATACTGACGACTGATGGTGATGATGCACTTTTTCATAAAAAGTCCTCCTCTCCGCGCTTTCGCGCCGGCCCTGCTGCCCTTGCTTTGCGCTCTGTTTTATTTTACCGCGTTCCTGCAAAATTGTCAATATTTCTCAGCCCCGTCCGGCGGCATTTCCCGCGGCTGCGCCGCATAGGCTTTTTCCGGGAGGGTGATGGGTTTGAAACAACGAAAACAGCTGCTGCGCCGGCTGGCGCCTGTCCTTGCGGCCCTGTGCCTTTTGCTGCCCCTGCTGCGGCCCGCCGTCCGTCAGGCCTTTGCCCCGGAGGAGGGCGTCACGCTGAACATCCTCATGTATCACAGCATTGTCACCTCAGAGGCCAACGCCGGCCTCTACGCGGTGACGCTGGGACAGCTGGAGCAGGATCTGGCCGGGCTGAAGGCCCGCGGCTATCATTTTGTCAGCCCGCGCATGGTGCTGGACTATACGGACGAGGGCGCTCCCCTGCCGGAAAAGCCGGTGCTGCTGACCTTTGACGACGGCTACCGCAGCAGCCTGACCCTGCTGCCGGCGCTTTTGGAGCGCTACGGCGCCTATGCGGTGGTGGCGCCGGTGGGGAGCTATTGCGACGCCGCCCTGCAGGATGACGACGGCTCCCCCCACAGCAGCATGCGCTGGGAGGACATGGCCCAGGCCGCCCGGGAGCTGCCGCGAATCACGCTGGCAAACCATTCCTATGCCCTCCATTCCACCCGGCCCCGGCTGGGCTGCAGCAGGCTGCCCGGCGAGAGCCGGGAGCACTGGCAGCAGATCTTTCTGGAGGATACGGAAAAAATGCAGCGGGCCATGGAGGAGGTCTGCGGCAGCGCGCCCTATATCTACGCCTACCCCTACGGCAGCGTTCCGGAGGGGGCCGACGCGCTCCTCCGGCAGCAGGGCTTCGCCATGACCTTCAGCTGCTATGAGCGGCCCTGCGTGCTGCGGCAGGGCGACCGGGACGGACTGTTTTCCATGGGGCGCTTCAACCGGGACGGCCGGCTGCAGAGCGCGGATTTTCTGGATCGATGGGAGGAAAAGCAATGATCATTCATGTAGTGAAGCCCGGCGAGACCGTGGTCTCCATCGCCGCGCAATACGGCGTTCTGCCCGATCTGCTTTCGCTGGCCAACGGCGTGGGCGGGCAGAGCCTTGTGCCGGGACAGACACTGACGGTGCGCTATCCGGCAAAGCTCCTCACGGTTCAGCCCGGCGACACGCTGTATTCCATCGCCCTGCGAGAGGGCATATCCGTGTTGCAGCTTTGGCGGTGCAACCCGTGGCTCTGGGGAACGGAGCGGCTCTACCCCGGCCAGACGCTGGTCACCGGCTATCAGCAGGAGCAGCAGAGCACGCTGCTGGTCACCGGCTATGCCTATCCCTACATCCGGGAGGATCTGCTGCGGCAGACGCTGCCCTATCTTTCCGCCTGCATCCCCTTTACCCATGGCTTTACGCCGGAGGGCCGCCTGCTGCCCCTGGGCGACGGCGCGCTGCTGGCACTGGCCCGGCAATACGGCACGGAAAGCTGGATGCATCTATCCACGCTGACGGAGGAGGGCGGCTTTTCCTCTGCGCTGGCAGAGGCGCTCCTGCAAAACGATGCCGCCCGGGCCCGGCTGGCAGCGGAAATCGCGGCGCAGATGGCGGAAAAGGGCTACGCCGGGCTGGATGTGGATTTTGAATATCTTCCCGGACAAAGCGCCGCGGCCTACGCCGATTTCATCCGGCAGCTGCGGGAGGCGCTCTCGCCCGGGGGCGCTCCGGTGACGGTGGCGCTGGCGCCCAAGACCTCTGCCGGGCAAGCCGGCCTGCTCTATGAGGGCCACGATTATGCCGCGCTGGGCGCGGCGGCGGACTATTGTCTGCTGATGACCTATGAATGGGGCTATGCCTACAGCGCGCCCATGGCCGTCTCCCCGATCCCGAAGATCCGGCAGGTACTGGACTATGCCGTCACCGCCATCCCGGCAAAAAAGCTGCTGCTGGGGATCTCCAACTACGGCTACGACTGGCCCCTGCCCTATGAACAGGGCAAGACCCGGGCCAGGAGCATCGGCTGTCAGCAGGCCATCACTATCGCCCGGGAGCACGGGGCGGAGATTTTCTTTGACGAGGCGGCCCAGGCCCCTTACTTCCGCTATACGGCGGAGGGGCGGGCCCATGAGGTCTGGTTTGAAGACGCCCGCTCCATCCGGGCCAAGCTGGGGCTGGCGGCGCAATATGGGCTGGCGGGCGTTGGCTACTGGAACCTGATGCGCCCCTTTCCGCAAAACTGGCAGGTGCTGGACGCGCTCTGCCGCATCCGCCGGTAAAAGTGGCAAAAAGAAAGAGACGCGAAAGGCGTCTGAGACTGTCGAAAAACCGCTTCGCTGGGTTTTTCTTCCCGCAAAACGAGTTTTGCGGGGCCCCATTTTATTTGATAGGCTCTGGTCGCCCGAACTACGGGCTCCCGCGCCATACGCCGCACTCGCGGCGCGGCCCAGAAGGGCCGTGGCCCCGGCCTGCGGGCCGGTTTCGCCAAATTTTTGCGAAAATTTGGCGGGTTACGGTG
>USML01000071.1 GCA_900555855.1 uncultured Eubacteriales bacterium
TCCGGCTCACATTCGTTCGCCACCTCCCCTTACACAGGGGAGGCAAGAGGTGGTGGGAGATCGCCCGCTCCGCACCCATTTGCCGGGAGGCAAGGGGAGCTGGGAGATCGCTCCGCACGATCCTATGAAAAAGCCACGATCCTTCGATCGTGGCTTTTTTTATGTTTCTCTCTTGCGGGGCGCTCAGCGGAAGATCTTGCCGCGGAGGGCAACGCAGTTTTTGCCGCTGCTTTTGCAGAGATAGAGCTGTCCGTCGGCCCGGATCATGAGCGAACGGTCACGCATCGCCGTGGGTGTCCCGCTGGCGACGCCGAAGGAGGCGGTGACGATGGGGCTTCCGGGAATATCCTCCCGGGGGATGGCGGCGGCACGGACGGCCTCCAGCAGCCGGCGCGCAACGCGGCAGGCCTCCTCCTCGTCCGTCTCCGGCAGCAGCACCGCAAACTCCTCTCCGCCAAAGCGGAACAGATAGCAGTCGTCGCGCTCCAGCGCGGCCAGCATGCTGCCGGCGACCTGCTTCAGCACGGCGTCTCCCGCCACATGGGAATAATGGTCGTTGTAGGATTTGAAATCGTCAATGTCGCAAATGATCCCGCTGATCCGCTCCGGCTGCAGGACCTCGGCTAAAAACACCCGGTAAAGCTCCAGCGCCTTTCGGGTCAGCGCTCCGGTCACGATGTCGTTATAGGCCAGCAGGGCATAGGCCCGGTTCAGCTCCGCCAGATCCCGCTCGTTGCCGGCCTGACGGAGGAACACCGAGCGCGTCGCAAGAAAGCCCGCCACAATGGAAAAGCGCAGCAGAAAATGCTTGAACAGATCATAATTTTCCGCATAGGGCAGCACCTTGGGCAGCCACCAGCTGACGGCGATCAGCAGGCACACCAGGACCGTGTCCGCCAGCTGGCAGGGGGGCGCGATCATGATCACAAAGAGATAGCACATGGAGATGGACAGCCCGATGCCGTGGAAGTTGCAGGAGACCATAAAGACCGCGACGCTTGCGATGATCACAAAATAATACGCCAGCAGCGCGAGCCGGGCCGCTTGCCCGTCGTAGCGCCTGCAGCGCAGGGAAAAGACCAGCATGGCCAGCGACGAGGCCACCATCATATAAAGCGGCACCATATCAATGGGGATGGTGGTGCGGAGCAGGAGGTTTTTCACCAGATAAAAGCCGTTGGTCAGCAAAAAAAGAATCGTGGCATGCACCAAAACGGAAAGGTTCTGCTTCATGAAGATGCCCTGGACCGTGGGGAGCGCCCCGGTCTGCTTGCCCAGCACCTGCGCGCAGAAGCGCTGCAATCTGGCGGAGATGGCCTCCGGCATCGCATCGGAAAGGCGCTTTGTCAGGCGGAGATGATCGTTGTCCCGTTTCATGGGTCAGGTCCTCCTTATGCGTCATAATGACCGGCTTGCTGCGGGCGCGCCGTAGCGTCCTCTTTTTCTTTTTTCTTTATTTTATCTTGTTTTCCGACAAAATACAACCGCTTTTTTGCGTTCCGGGCCCCTTGCTTCCCGCCGCTTGCCTTTCCCGGAAAGCTGTGCTACAATAAGCCAAGCCTCCGGGCGCGCCGCGCCGCGGAGCCTGAAAGGAGAACCCCGCTATGGACAAGCTTCTCACATCCCTATCCGAGCTGGCCGCGGCGGCCGGCGGCAGGCTGCTGCTGGCGCTGCTGGTGCTGCTTTTGGGCCGGCTGATGATCCGGAGCCTGCTGCGGCTGCTGGACAAAAGCCGCCTGCTGACCCGGGCGGAGGGGACCGTGCGCTCCTTTACCCGGAGCTTTATCAAGATCGGCCTCCATCTTCTGCTGGCCGTCTCCATCATCGGCATTCTGGGCGTGCCCATGGCGTCGGTGATCACCGTTCTGGCCTCCGCCGGCGTGACGGTGGGCCTTGCCCTGCAGGGGGCGCTGTCCAATCTGGCGGGCGGCGTCATGCTGATGCTCTTCCGCCCCTTCCGGCAGGGGGACTATATCTCCGCCGCCGGTGTGGAGGGGACCGTCCGGGAGGTCACGCTGTTTTACACCGTTCTCATGACCGTGGACAACAAGCGCATCACCGTCCCCAACGGCGGCCTGATGAACGCCACCATCACCGATTTTTCCAGCGAGGCGCTGCGGCGGGCGGATCTGTGCTTTACCTGCGCCAGAGGCGAGGCCCCCGCCCGGGTGCAGGCGCTTTTGCGGGAGACGGTTTTGGCCGACGCGCGGGTGCTTCCCCAGCCGGAGCCCTTTGCCCGCCTCACCGGGGTCACCGACCGGGCGCTGGAGTTCACCGTCCGGGCCTGGTGCCGCAGCGAGGATTATTGGGCGCTTTATTATGACCTGACCCAGCGCATCACGGAGACCATGGCCGAGCATCGGATCCCGTCTCCCGCCGTCCGGGTCACGACCGACGCGCCTTCAGGAAAGGAAGGAACCAGCCAATGAAGGTATTGATCAGCGCAGACATCGAGGGCACCGCCCTCACCACCCACTGGGAGGAATGCTATCCCCAGACCAAGCCCGCCAGCTCCTCCGCCGCCGGGCTGCAGATGACCCGGGAGGTGGCCGCCGCCTGTGAGGGGGCCATCGCCGCCGGCGCCACGGAGATCGTGGTCAAGGACGCCCATTCCAAGGGCACGAACCTGGACCCCAACCTGCTGCCCGCCTGCGCCCGCATCGTGCGGGGCAATTCCGGCTCCCCCTGGAGCATGGTCTTCGGCGTGGACAAAAGCTTCGACGCCGCCATGTTCGTGGGCTATCATTCCGCCGCCGGCCGGGGCGGCAACCCCCTCTCCCATACGGAGACCACCGACACCGTCTGGGTCAAGCTCAACGGCGTCAAATGCTCGGAGTTCCGGCTCTACAGCTGGGCCTGCGCCAGCATCGGCGTGCCCACGGTGTTTCTGGCGGGGGATCAGATGCTCATCGACGATTCCCGGGAGATCCATCCGCTGCTGCGCTCCGTTGCGGTAAAGGAGGGCTTCGGCGGCGCCACCGTCTGCCTGCAGCCCCAGGAGGCCTGCCGCCGGATCCGCCGGGAGGCCGAGCAGGCCCTGCGGCAGGATCTGACCAAGGCGCTCTGCACCCTGCCGGAGGAGTTCACCCTGGAGGTCTGCTACAAGGAGGTCAAGCAGGCGGCGAAGCTGGCCTTTTTCCCCGGCTTTACTCAGGTGGACGACAACACCATCCGGATGCACACCCGGGACTATTGGGAGGTGCTCCGGGCGGCCATGTTCGTGCTGTAAAAGCAGGCGGGCGCATACCCCCTTGGCTCTCTCTGGGCCGCGCCTGCGGGCGCGGAGAACGGCGTCCACTTTCCACCGGCGGAAAGTGGACAGAAAGGCCGCCGGGGGGCCCTTGCACCAAGGGCGAAATGCCCCCCGGAGCCCCCCGTTCGCCCACGCAGAGAATGGTTTCTGCTGCACCCCAGCCCCGCGTCTGCCGCGGGGCTTCGCTTTGCTCCTGCGGGGGGACGGGAGACGAAGGACGAGGGCGGCAAGCCCGGCGGGGGCAAAATTTCAGAAAACAGGCGCTTGACAAGGAATGGAAAAACAGATATACTGAGACCGTTATCAAACAGAACTCGACCGGAAGGAGGTGCGCAGGATGACCAGAGGAAGCATGGCCTTGTCCGCATTGGGCGGAAGGAAGCATGGACGGAGGGAGCTCTGCGCACGCACGCCGCGCTGAGGAGCAAAACCGCGTTTTTTTGCGCGCTCTCTGTCTTTTTGCAGGACGGGGAGCGCTTTTTTTGCGCCTTTCCGAAGATCTCTTTTGTTTTGTAAGGAGGATATTGTTTCATGGAACCGAAAACCAAGCTCTCGCCCCGGGAAAAGGCCGCGCTGATGGCCCGATACCTCCGGGGCGTCTGGCCAAGGTTCGCGCTGGCCATCGGCTTTGCCTGTCTGGGCATGGCCCTCAACGCCCTGACGCCCCAGATCATCCGCCTGACGGTGGATTCCATCCTGGGAGACAAGGAAGCGGCTCTGGCCCCATGGCTGCTGCGGCTCATCCGGTGGGAGACGCTGAAGCAGGAGCCCATGCGGGCCCTCTGGGCGGCGGCCGCCGCCGTGCTGGCCGTGGCGCTGGTGCGGGGCGTCTGCGGCTTTTTCCAGCGGCTGGAGCTTTCCCGCGGGTCGGAGGGCTATGTGAAGGCCATCCGCGACGATCTTTACCGCCATATCCAGCGTCTGCCCTTTGCCTGGCACAAGAGCCACCCCACCGGCGATATCATTCAGCGCTGCACCTCCGATGTGGATGTGATCCGCCAGTTTGTGTGCAGCCAGCTGGTGGAGGTGGTGCGGACGGTGTTTCTCATCGTCCTGTATGTCTGGATCATGATGCGCATGAGCGTGCATCTGACGCGCATCGCCCTGCTGTTTATCCCGCTGATCTCCGTGAGCTCCTGCGTGTTTTATTCCAAGATCGCCAGCCGCTTTCAGCAGGCCGACGAGGCGGAGGGCGACCTTACTGTCTGCGCCCAGGAAAACCTCACCGGCGTGCGGGTGGTGCGGGCCTTTGGCCGGGAAGCCTTTGAGGAGGAGAAATTTGAGAAGAAAAACCGGCATTTTTCCGCCCTTTGGATCCATCTCGGCAAGCTTTTGGCCTATTATTGGGCCTCCGGCACGCTGATGACCTGCCTGCAGGTGATGGTCATCGTCCTTGCGGGGACGGCGGAATGCGTGGCCGGGCGCCTGACGCTGGGCGATTTTGTGGCCTTCGTCTCCTATAACGAGAGCCTTTCCTGGCCGGTGCGCTCGCTGGGGCGCGTCCTTTCCGAGATGAGCAAGGCCGGCGTCTCCATGGACCGGGTGGGGGAGATCCTCCGGGCCCGGGAGGAGCAGGATCCGGAGGACGCCGTCCCCGTCCGGATGGGCGATATCGTCTTTGACCATGTGACCTTCGGCTATGAGGGCCAGCCGGTGCTGAAGGATGTTTCCTTTACGCTGCCGGAGGGAAAGACCCTGGGCATTTTGGGCGGGACCGGCTCCGGCAAGAGCACGCTGGTGCAGCTGCTGGACCGGCTCTATGACCTGCCGGAGGGCGGCGGACGCATCACCATCGGCGGCGTGGACATCCGGCAGCTGCGCCGGTCGGAGCTGCGGCGCGCCATCGGTCTGGTGCTGCAGGAGCCCTTCCTCTTTTCCAAAACCATCGGCGAAAACATCAAGGCCGCCCGGCCCGGGGCCGACCGGGCGGAGCTGCGCAGGGCGGCGGAGATCGCCTGCGTGGACGAGGCCATCTCCTCCTTCCCGGAGGGCTATGAGACCCTGGTGGGCGAGCGGGGCGTGACCCTTTCCGGCGGACAGAAGCAGCGGGTGGCCATCGCCCGGATGCTGCTGCAGCAGGCCCCCATCATGATCTTCGACGATTCCCTCTCCGCCGTAGACGCGGAGACCGACGCCCGGATCCGCGCCGCGCTGCAGACCCGGCTGGGCCGGGCCACGGTGATCCTGATCTCCCACCGGATCGGCACGCTGATGCAGGCGGACCAGATCCTCGTGCTGGAAAACGGCCGGGTCTCCCAAAAGGGGACCCACGCCCAGCTCATCGCGCAGCCGGGCATTTATCAGGAAATTTACAATATCCAGCTGCGGGCCGACGACCGGGCGCAGCTGATGGAAGGAGGCGACTGCTGATGCCGGCCTTTGACGAGCAGGACTACGGACAGTCCTTTCGCTGGAGCGTCTGGAAAAAGCTCTTCCCCTTTTTGGGGCGGTATAAAAAGGCGTTTGCGGGGCTGATCCTGTTCAACGCCCTGTGCGCCGCGGTGGATGTGATCCTGCCGCTGTTTCAGAAATACGCCATTGCGAACTTCATCCAGCAGAACACCCTGCAGGGCATCGTGCCCTATGCCGCCGTCTATCTGGCGGTGGTGCTGTTTCAAACGGCCTCGGTGGTGGTCTTTTCCAACGGCTCCATCCAGCTGAATATGCATCTGGGGCAGGACCTGCGCCGGGAGCTGTTTCACCATCTTCAGACCCTTTCCCTCTCCTTTTACAATGTGACCCCGGTGGGCTATCTGCTGTCCCGGGTCATGAGCGACACCAACAAGATCGCCGACACCATCGCCTGGAACTTTACGGATATCCTCTGGGAGCTTTGCTATGTGTTCGGGACCTTCGCCGCCATGCTGGCGCTGAACTGGCGGCTGGCGCTGATCGTCCTGCTCATCGTGCCGGCGATGGCCGTCCTCACCTGGTATTTCCAGAATAAGATCCTCCGCTGGAACCGGAAGGTGCGCAAGCTCAATTCCCGCATCACCGGGGCCTTTAACGAGGGCATCTCCGGCGCGCGCACCGCCAAGACCATGGTCCTGGAGGAGCAGATGAGCGAATCCTTCCGGGAGCTTACCGGCGAAATGAAGCAGGCGGGCGTCCGGGCCGCAAGGCTCAATGCGGTCTATATCCCGCTGGTGCTGCTGTTCAGCACGGCGGCGGTGTCCATCGTCCTGCTGAAGGGCGGACAGATGAACCTGCAGCAGGCGCTGGAGCTTTCCACCCTTTCCGTCTTCACCTCCTATGCCGTCAGCATCTTCGAGCCCATCCAGATGACCGCCGCCAACATCGCGGATTTCATCTCCCTGCAGGCTTCCATCGAGCGGGTCACGGGCCTTTTGGAGCAGAAGCCCCAGATCACCGACACGCCGGAGGTGGAGGCGCGCTACGGCGACGCCTTCCATCCCAAGCGGGAAAACTGGGAGCCGCTTCTGGGCGACATCGAGTTTCGCGATGTGACCTTCCGCTATCCCGACGGCGGCGGGAATGTTCTGGAGCATTTTTCCCTGCACATCCCCCAGGGGACCACCGTGGCCATCGTTGGCGAGACCGGCGCGGGCAAAAGCACGCTGGTCAACCTGGCCTGCCGCTTTTTTGAACCCACGGAGGGCGAGATCCTCATCGACGGCAGGGATTACCGGCAGCGGAGCCAGCTCTGGCTCCATTCCAACATCGGCTATGTGCTGCAAAGCCCCCATCTTTTCTCCGGCACCGTCCGGGAAAACATCCGCTACGGCCGGCTGGACGCCACGGATGCGGAGGTGGAAGCGGCGGCGCGGGCCGTCTCGGCGGATACCGTGGTGGCCCGGCTAGAAAAGGGCTGGGACAGCGATGTGGGCGAGGGCGGCGACCGGCTCTCCACCGGGGAAAAGCAGCTGATCTCCTTTGCCCGGGCAGTGCTGGCCGATCCGCGGATCTTCGTTTTGGACGAGGCCACCGCTTCCATCGACACCCAGACCGAGCAGCTGATCCAGCAGGCCACGGAAAAGCTCTTGCAGGGGCGCACCTCCTTCCTCATCGCCCACCGGCTTTCCACCATCCGCCGGGCAGACCTGATCCTGGTGGTCCGGGACGGAAAGATCCTGGAGCAGGGCACCCACGGGGAGCTTTTGCAGCGGCGCGGCTATTACCATGAGCTTTACAGCCGTCAGTTTGCCGCCGAGGAGCAATCCCGGCTTTTGGGATAACGCTTTTTTCTTCTTTCCGCGAAAAAACTCTTGCTTTTTGCCCTGAGCTGTGGTAAACTAACGATTGCCTGTCAGGGCAATGGAGAAGTACCCAAGTGGTGAAGGGGCTCCCCTGCTAAGGGAGTAGGGCTGTAACAGGTCGCAAGGGTTCAAATCCCTTCTTCTCCGCCAGAAAAGCACTTGCGAAAGCAAGTGCTTTTTTCGTACCGGAAGGCCCGCGCGCTCCCGCTGCGGGAACCCCCCCGCGGGGCTTGGCTCCCCTGTGTAAGGGGAGCTGGCAAACCCGCAGGGCTTGACTGAGGGGTTGTAGGCAGCGGGAAGGAACGGACATCCGGTTACAGGCCAAAAAATCTTAAGAAAAAAGTTCATGGACGATCCGGCGGCTTGTAACCATCATGTAATTGATATTCCGGGCCGGCTTCGCTATAATACAGATAGAAACTCATCCTCCCAACGGACTGTTTTTACGCTATGACGACAGGAGGTCCCTGCTTTGGACGAAAAGAAATATCGCGGCGGAGCCCATGCGGCGGGAAAGCGCGTCTCTCCCAAAAAGGAAAAGCCCCAGAAGGCGGCCGAGCCCGGCGAGCCCAAGCCGAAAAAAAGGGGCCTGGGGGCGCTGTGCGCCGCAGGCATTCTGCTGGCGCTGGTGATCGGCTTCTGCGGCTTCACCGCTTATCAGCTTTATTTTAACGACACCATCCGCAAGGGTGTTTTTCTGGGCGAGGCCGATCTCTCCGGCAAGACCGTTCAGGAGGCCCGGGCCGCGCTGGAGGAGCTTTACGGCGGCGGACTGGACCGGCAGCTGACCATTACGGCCGGCGGCCAGACCTTTACCCTCACCGCCAGCGACGCGGGCCTTTCCTACGACATCGCCGGCTCTGCCCGGGCCGCCTATGAATACGGCCGGCAGGGCGGCCTGCTCCAGCGGGCGAAGGACCTCTGGTCCGCCCGGACCGGGAAGGTCCATCTGGAGCTTTCCACAACGCTGGACGAACAGGTCCTGAAGGCCCAGGCGGAGCAGATCGCCGCTCAGGTGCAGCAGCCCCTCTCTCCCTCCTCCTACAGCTATGCCGACGGCGTCTTTACCGTGGATAAGGGTCAGGCGGGCTATGTGCTGGACGGCGAGGATCTGTGCGCCCAGATGGAAGCCGCGCTCCGCACCGCGCAGTTTGACGCGCCCATCGAGGGCAAGCTGAAGATCACCCAGCCCCAGCCGCTGGACGCCGATACCATTCTGGCCCAGATCAATCAGGAGCCGGTGGAGACCACGCTGGACCTGCAGACCGACCCCACGGGCAACACCGTCGTGGCCGGAAGGGACGGCGTGATCCTGGATCGGAGCGAGCTGGAAAAGGCCCTTTCCTCCGACCAGCGCATCGTCACCGTGACCTGCCAGGTGACCCACCCAAAATATACCGCCACCGAGCTGAAGGCGCTTCTCTTCCGGGATGTGCTGGGGGAATGTACCTCCTCCTTCAACGCAAGGCTCAAGGGCCGCACCACCAATGTGCTGCTGGCCAACGGCTTCTGCAACGGTGTGATCCTTCTGCCGGGACAGATCTTTTCCTATAACGAGACCGTCGGCCCCCGGACCTATGAGCGGGGCTTTCAGGATGCCATCGTCTATGTTGGCTCCTCTGCGGAGGACGGCGTGGGCGGCGGCATCTGCCAGGTCAGCTCCACCCTCTACGCCGCCATGCTCCGGGCCGATCTGAAGACCGTGGAGCGCTATCCCCACAGCCGGGAGGTCACCTATGTGGGCAAGGGCGAGGACGCCACCGTGGCCTGGGGCAGCAAGGATTTCCGCTTTGAAAACAATACGGATTATCCCATCAAGCTTGTGACCTCCAACACGGAAAACACCATCACCATCAAGATCCTGGGCACCCAAACCCAGCCCAACAGGACGGTGAAGATCGAGACGAAGATCCTGGAGAAGATCCCCTTCGAGGTCCAGCGGGTGCTGGATGAGACGCTGACCCCCGGCACGGAAAAGGTGGAATCCAACGGCTACACCGGCTATAAATCCGAGACCTACCGGGTGGTCTATATCGACGGCGTGCAGATCTCCCGGGAGCTGGAAAACCGCAGCACCTATAAGAAATATGACAAGGTGATCCATTATAATCCCGCCCCCGGCCAGCCTGCGCCAGACCCCACGCCCACGCCCGACCCGGCCCCTGAGCCGGCCCCCGACCCGGCGCCCCCGGAGGACACCGGCAACACCGGCGACCACTTCCCCTGGC
>USML01000072.1 GCA_900555855.1 uncultured Eubacteriales bacterium
ACAGGCAGAACTCCACATAGCCGACGACGTCCAGCTCCTTCACGGCGTCGGAGAGGACCGCCGCCTGCAGCACCTCCGTCAAAAAGGCGAAGGCCGCGCCGGCGCAGAGCAGCAGGAGCCCCAGGGTCTGCACCGGCCGCCGGATGGCGGCTTTCCAAAAGATCGTTTTCGGCATGGTCTCCCTCCTCATTCCCCGGTCCGAAGGCTGAGCCGCCCGTCCCGCATCTCATAGACCCGGTCGGCTTCCGCCGCGATGGCCATATCGTGGGTCACAACGACCACGCAGCAGCCGTCCCCCGCCAGCTTGCGGAGGAGGGCGACGATGCCGCGGCTGTTCTCTCCGTCCAGATTGCCGGTGGGCTCGTCTGCCAAAACCAGCGGTGGCCTTGCGGCCAGCACCCGGGCGATGGCGATGCGCTGCTGCTGGCCGCCGGAAAGCTGCGCCGGGCGGTGGTCTTTCCGCTGGGCAAGGCCGACCTGTTCCAGCGCCTGCAGCGCCGTTTTGCGGCGGGAGAGCCGGTCCTGCCCCTGCAGGATCAGGGGAAGCTCCACATTTTCCAGCGCGGTCATGGTGGGGATCAGCTGGAAGCTCTGGAAGATAAAGCCGATCTGCCGGGCCCGCTTCCGGTCGGCTTCCCGGCCCTGGAGCCGCTCCACCGGCTGGCCCGCCAGAAAATAGCGGCCGGAGGTGGGCCGGTCCAGACAGCCCAGAATGTTCATCAGCGTGGTCTTGCCAGAGCCGGAGGGCCCGATGATGGAGACGAACTCGCCGGCGTCCACCCGGAGGGAGACCTCCCGCAGGGCGTCTACGCAGCAGCTGCCCTTGCCATAACGCTTGCAGATCTGTTCCAGCTGCACCATCGTCCCGCCCTCTTTCCGTTTGGTTCTAACGGCTATTTTTGCCGGGCCGCGGAAAAATATGCGGCGGTCAGGCGTTTTCCGCGGGCTCGCCGGGCGCGTCTGCTTCGGCGGAGCCGGGCTGATCCTTGGGACGCATATCCGTGGGCAAGACGCCGGGCAGCATCCGCCGGGCCACGAGCCGGTAAATGGGGAAGCCCTTTTCAGAAAAATTGCGCTCGTATTCCGTCATGACATTGGGCGTGTCGGTCTGGTGCAGGTCAAAGGTCACATCAAACAGGCCGAAGCCATACTGGCTGAAATAGCAGACGGAATCCTCAAACAGCCGGCGGTTGTCGCTCTTAAAGCAGATCTCACCGTAAGGAGCCAGAAAATGATCGTACACTGCCAGAAACACCGGGTGGGTCAGCCGGCGCTTGTGCTGCCGCTTGGGGGGCCAGGGGTCGGAGAAGTTCAGATAAATCCGGCTGACCTCGTTTTCGGCGAAGACCTGGCCCAGCTGCGCCGCGTCGGCGGAAAGGAACCGCACATTGTGCAGACCCGCCTCCCGGACCTTCTCCATTGCCATGAGCAAAACGCTCTCCACCCGCTCCACCGCCAGAAACAGCTGCTCCGGGTTCTGCCGTGCCATTTCCGTGACGAAGCTGCCCTTGCCGCAGCCGATCTCCAGATTCAGGACCGTCTCCGGCCCGGCGCCGAAGCTCTGCCGCCAGCGGCCCTTCAGGGCTTCCGGCTGGACGATCAGCAGCTCGCCGCAGGCGTCCATCCGCCGGTCCAGATTTTTCTTCTTCCGCATCCTCATCGTGAAAGCTCCGCCTTTCTCTCATCTGCAGCTCCGCTCTTCAGATCGCCAAGGAACATGGCATCGCCAAAGGAAAAAAAGCGGTAGCGCTGTTTTACGGCCTCCTCATAGGCCCGCAGGACGATCTCCCGGGTGCTGAAGGCGGAGACCAGCATGATCAGCGTGCTCTCCGGCAGGTGAAAATTGGTGATCAGTCCGTCCATGCCCCGGAAGGTATAGCCCGGGTAGATAAAAATATCGGTGGCGCCGGAGCCCGGATGGGTGATATGGGCTTCGTCGGTGACCGTCTCGATGGTGCGGCAGGAGGTGGTGCCCACGCAGATGACCCGGCCGCCCCGGGCCCGGGCCGCATTGATCCGCGCCGCGGCGTCCTCCGAGACCTGATACCGCTCCGTATGCATCACATGGTCGGTGATCTCGTCCTCCTTCACCGGGCGGAAGGTGCCCAGCCCCACATGCAGGGTGATGCGGACGATGTCCACCCCCTTGCGCTGAATGGACTCCAGCAGCTCCGGCGTAAAGTGCAGGCCGGCGGTGGGGGCGGCGGCAGAGCCGTTGTTTTTGGAATAAACGGTCTGATACCGCTCCTGATCCTCCAGCCGGGCCTTGATATAGGGCGGCAGGGGCATAGTGCCCAGCCGCTCCAGAATTTCCAGAAAAATGCCCTGATAGCGGAAGCGGATGAGCCGGTTGCCGTCGGGCTTGACCTGCTCCACCACGGCCTGCAGGCTGCCGTCGCCGAAGACGATCTCCGCGCCCTCCCGCAGACGGCGGCCGGGATAGACGATGCAGTCCCAAAGATCGCCCTCCGTCTGCTCCAGCAGCAGCACCTCCACCGGCGCAGAGCCTGTGCCGGTCTTGTGGCCGTAGAGCCGGGCGGGGAGGACCCGGGTGTCGTTGATCACCAGACAGTCGCCGGGCGACAGCTGATCGATCACATCATAAAAATGCTTGTGCTCCATGCGGCCGGTCTTCCGGTCCAGAAGCATCAGGCGGGAATGGTCCCGCTGGGCCAGCGGAGTCTGCGCAATGAGCTCCTCCGGCAGGTCGTAGTAAAAATCAGATTTTTTCAAAGCCAGAAACCCTCAATTCGGATCGTAATAGTCTACCGTCACGCCGGTATAGTAAAAGCGGATGATCTCCTCCGCGGTAAAGCCCTTCTGCGCCATGGCATAGGCGCCCCACTGGCTCATGCCGATGTTGTGGCCCATGCCGGTGCCGGCGATCACATAAACGCCGCTGGTGTCTGCCTGCTGCTGCGTCTCCACCTGCTGCAGGCCGCTGCCGGTAATGGCATAGGCGCTGCTTACGCTGACGGAGGAGGCCTGCTCGCTGCCTCCTACAGCCCAAAGGCTCCCGGTGGAGACGGAAGCGCCGTTGACGCTGACGGTGGCCCCACCGCTGCCGCCGGTGATGGTAAAGCGGTGGCTGCTGACAGTGATGCCGCCGGCGCTGCTGTTGAGGACGGTGCGGGCCTTGTCCTTTTTGGCTTCATAGACCGTTCCGTCAGAAAGCAGGAAGGTGATGCCCACGCAGTTGCCCACCTTGGTATAGGTGCCGTAAAAATCCTTTACCCTCTGGTTGGAGCGGATCAGGCCCTTATTCTGCAGGACGCGGGTCACATCGTCCAGCGTTACGGTGTTGCTGTAAGGGGAGAAGACCTCCAGATAGGTGTCCTCCACCGCGCGAAGATAGGGAATGGCGGAGTTCCAGATATTCTCCACATCCTCGGTATAGCCGCCGGAGGTGGCGTGATAATAGGTCTGGCAGACCTTTCCCTCGTAGAGCACATACAGTCCGTTGACGGCTTCCACCGCCGCGTCGGAGGCGTCGGTGGCCTTCCGGGTGCCGTAATAGACCTGGCAGTCGGTGGTGTTGCAAAGGTCAAAGCCCTTGGAGCGGTGCTTGCCCAGAGTGTTGAGGGTGTAGCACTTGGCGCAGAGCGCCTGGACCTTGATGGCCTCCGCCGGCCAGGCGGCGTTGACCTCATAGGGCACCACGCCCTTGATATAATCCGTCATGCCCACCACATTGATCACATTCAGATCGCCGCCGCTGACGCGGTTGTATTCAAAGCCGCCGTAGTAGGTCTGATTTTTGAACCAGGTTTTCTCGCTGAGGGGCCGGATGCCCAGAGGATGCTCGCCCAGCAGGTCCAGCTGGTAGAGGATCTGATCCGTCCCGGTGATCACCACGGTATAGCCGGTGCTGCTGGGGCCGCGATAGACCAGCGGATAGCCCGCCGCGGCTTCGGCGGCGTCCAGCTGATCCTTTGCCTGCTCCGCGGAGGTATATTGCCCCAGCCGCACCCGGAAGCCCCGGGAGACGGCGCAGGGATAGGCGTCGTAGCCGGCCCGGGCGAAGGCGTCGATGACTTCCAGCGCTTCGTCCAGCGTGTAAAACGCATCCACCTGCAGGCAGTGCGCCCCCACGGCCTTGGCCATGGGCAGCTCCGTATCGGAATAGGCGCTGCCGGAGAGCCACAGATTGTCATTTTTCAAAACGGTGATCTGGTTCTCGTCCTCCACCCGGAAGGTCTCCACAAAGCTGCGGCTGTCGTCGTAATAGCCCAGGGCATAGCCGGTCCCCGTGCCGGAGACATTCTGCAGATTGGCGGCTGCCAGAGCGTTGCTGTCGTAATACAGGCCGATCTTCACCGTGGGGTCGTAAAGGCCGTCTGCGGCGCCGGTCTTCGTGCCGGAGCCCGTTTCCGGATCTCCAAAAAACGGAAAATCAAAATCGCCGTAGGCCGGGACGCAGCACAGGGAAAGCGCCAGGCAAAACAGCAGCAGACAAGCAAAAAATTTCTTCATGGAGCACCTCATTCCGCGGTCGGGAGCAAATGGTTACATATAAATACATTATACAACAGCCTTCGGCGCAATGCAATCCATTCCGCCAAAAAACGACGGCGTTTTCTTAGGCCAGGATTTCAGAAAGAGGAGGTTGCCCTGAGCGGAAAAGCGTGATATACTATAACATAACTGTAATTGTCAAAAAAGCGTCAGCTTTGATCGAAGGAGCGAAAAGATTATGTCGGAAGCAGAAAGAAAAAAGATCGTCCTCAGCGGGATCCAGCCCTCGGGCAATCAGTTCACGCTGGGCAACTATATCGGCGCCATCCGCAACTGGGCCGTCATGCAGGAGGATTACGACTGCATTTATATGGTGGCCAATGAACATTCCATCACCGTCCGGCAGGAGCCGGCCAAGCTGCGGGAAAATACTTACCGGGCGCTGGCCAGCCTGCTGGCCGCCGGCATCGACCCGGAAAAGAGCGTGGTCTTCATCCAGAGCCATGTGCCCGCCCATGCGGAGCTGGCCTGGATCCTGGACTGCTACACCATGTTCGGCGAGCTTTCCCGCATGACGCAGTTTAAGGACAAATCCGCTAAAAATGCCGACAATATCAACGCCGGCCTGTTTACCTACCCCGCCCTGATGGCGGCGGATATCCTGCTGTATCAGGCAGATCTGGTGCCCGTGGGCGTGGACCAGAAGCAGCATGTAGAGATCGCCCGCGACATTGCCGGCCGCTTCAACGGCATCTATGGCGAGACCTTCCGCCTGCCGGAGCCCTTTATCCCGGCCATTGGAGCAAAGATCATGTCGCTGGCGGAGCCCACCCGGAAGATGAGCAAATCCGACGCCAATGAAAACGCCAAGATCCTCGTGATGGACAAGCCGGAGGACATCCTGCGGAAGTTCAAACGGGCCGTGACGGATTCCTACGGCGAGGTGCGCCGGGGCGAGGACAAGCCCGGCGTCAACAACCTGATCACCATTTACTCCGTGGCCACCGGGAAAACGCCGGAGCAGGTAGAGGCTGAGTTTGCCGGCAGAGGCTATGGCGATTTCAAGATCGCCTGCGGCGAGGCCGTCATTGAGATGCTGCGTCCCTTCCGGGAGCAGGTGGAGGATCTGATGAAGAACAAGGATTATCTGGAGCAGGTGGCCCTCCGCGGCGCGGAGCGGGCAGAGCATTATGCCCTGCGGACGCTGAGCAAGGTCCAGAAGAAGGTGGGCTTTGTGGCCCGCCCCCGGCCCCAGGGAAAGTGAGCGCCGGGGCCCATGGATAACCTGACGATGGCCAGCCTGTTTTCCTTTGTGCTGGCCCTGGCCGTTGCCTTCGCCACGACGCCGGCGGTGAAGATGCTGGCCATCCGCATCAAGGCGGTAGACATCCCCAAGGACAACCGGAGGATGCATAAGGAGCCGATCCCCCGGGCAGGCGGCCTGGCCATCTTTGCCGGATTTCTGGTGGGGACGCTCTGCTTCGGCGCTCTCGGCCCCCAGATGAAGGCGATCCTGCTGGGTGCGCTACTTTTGGTGGCGCTGGGCATGGTGGACGATGTGGTCTCCCTGAAGCCCTCCATCAAATTCGCCGGGCAGATCGCGGCGGCGCTGATCCCCGTGCTTTCCGGCGTGGTGGTGGAGCGCTTTACCAATCCCTTCTCCCCCAGCGGCTATCTGCATCTGGGCGTGTTTTCCATCCCCGTGACGGTGATCTGGATCGTTGGCATCACCAACGCGGTGAATTTCATCGACGGGCTGGACGGGCTGGCCTGCGGCGTTTCCGCCATTGCCACCATCACCATGTTCGTCATCGCAGTGATGTATTCCGAAGCGCAGATCGCCCTGATGATGGCGGCGCTGGCCGGCGCCTGTATCGGCTTTCTGCCCTATAACATGAATCCGGCCAAGATCTTCATGGGCGACACAGGCTCCATGTTTCTGGGCTATATCCTTGCAGTGACCTCGATCCAGGGCCTGTTCAAGTTTTACGCGGTGATCTCCTTCGCCGTGCCCTTTATCATTCTGGGCCTGCCCATTTTCGACACGGCCTTTGCCATCGTGCGCCGGGTGATCCACGGCCAGAGCCCCCTGCAGGCAGACCGGGGCCATGTGCACCACCGGCTCATCGACCTGGGCTTCGACCAGAAGCAGAGCGTGGCGATCCTTTATACCTTTAGCGCCGTCATGGGGCTGACGGCGGTCCTGCTGGCCCGCACCAGAGAGGCCAAGCTGATCATTCTGGCGGTGGCGGTGCTGGTGTGCTTCTTCCTGGCCATGACGCTGATGACCGTGGAAAAGAACCACCGGCGGGAGGAGCAGGCCGTCATCGACCAGCTCTGCAAGAAGGCAGAAAAGGAAAAGGAAGCCGCCCAGCAGAAGGCGGAGCAGCGAACGGAAGAAAAAAAGGAGCAATGAACATGAAAAAGAAGGTTCTGAGCGTCTTCGGCACCCGGCCGGAGGCCAATAAAATGTGTCCGCTGGTGCGGGAGCTGGAGCGTCGGCCGGAGCTGGAATCGCTGGTCTGCGTCACGGGACAGCACCGGGAAATGCTGGATCAGATGCTCAGAGCCTTTGCGGTACAGCCCCAATTCGATCTGAATATCATGGAAAAGCAGCAGACCCTCTCCTCCATCACGGCCAAGGCCATGGTGGGGCTGGGGCAGGTGCTGGAGCAGGTCCGGCCGGATATCGTTCTGGTCCATGGCGACACCACCACCACCTTTGCCTCTGCGCTGGCTGCCTTTTACCACCATGTGCCTGTGGGTCATGTGGAGGCCGGTCTGCGCAGCTTCGACCTGCAGTCCCCCTTCCCGGAGGAGGCCAACCGGCGGCTGGTGGGCGTGCTGGCGGATGTGCATTTTTCCCCCACGGCCAACAACGCGGAAAATCTCCGGCGGGAGCAGGTGAAGGCCCCCATTTTCATCACAGGCAACACCGCCATCGACGCGCTGAAGCTGACGGTGAAGCGGGATTATACCTTTGAGGATCCCGCTCTGCGGCAGGCGGAGCTGGCGGGCCGCAGGGTCATCGCCATCACCGCGCACCGGCGGGAAAATTACGGCCAGCCCATGGAGAACATCATGGCGGCCTTTGCCCGGGTGGCCCGGGCCTTTCCCCAGGTGCTGCTGGTCTATCCGGTACACCTGAGCCCCTATGTGCAGCAGACCGCCCGGAAATACCTGACGGGCCTGCCCAATGTTTTGCTGACGGATCCGCTGGGCGTGACGGATATGCACAATCTGCTGGCCCGGTCCTATCTGGTGATGACGGATTCCGGCGGCCTGCAGGAGGAAGCGCCTGCGCTGGGCAAGCCGGTGCTGGTGCTGCGCCGGGAGACGGAGCGCCCCGAGGCCGTGGCCGCGGGGACGGTGGCCGTGGTGGGGACGGAGGAGGAGGATATCTTCCGCGCGGCGGAGGAGCTGCTCTCCGGCGGCCCCCGGTATCAGCGCATGGCCCGCGCCGTCAATCCCTATGGCGACGGCTTTGCCTGCCGGCGGATCGCCGACGATCTGCTTTATTATTTCGGCCTGCGGCAGCAGCCCGCAGCGGATTTTGCGGTGGAGGGTTAAAAACGGCATGAAGCAGCGCGGAACAGCGGCGTTGATCCTGGCGCTGGCGGTGATCGCCATGGGCGTTTTGGGGAGCTTTTTCTGGTCCTTCTCCCGGCAGGATCAGGAGCAGTATCAGATCACGCTGCCGGGACACGGCACGGCCGACATCGACCATACCCACGAGATCGGCCAGAGCAACCGGGAGACCGTGGAGGTGCTCACCGTGGACCGGGACAATGTGGCGGAGGTGATCCGGCAGCTGCAGCGGCCGGAGCGCTATCAGTGCCAGCTGGAGAGCGTTTATTATTACGGCGAGACCGCCGCGGTGCTGAAAAGCACGCTGCAGGTCCGGCAGGAGCAGCTGCGGATCACGCAGTATGACAGCGGGGAAACGCCCGTCCTGCAGGCGCTGCTGACCCGGGACCGGGTCTATCTCTGGGATGAGGGCGACACCTGGGCCGATCTGCCCCGGATGGAAAACGACCGGGATCTCTATGCCCGCTTCCCCACCTATGAGGACATTCTCGCTCTGCCCCCGGAGCAGATCCTGGAGGGCGGCGTGGAGGAATGGAACGGCGCGCTCTGTATCTATGTGCGCACCGGCGATCCGGATACCGGCGAGGAGCAGCAATGGTATATCCTGGCGGAGACGGGCCTTTTGTTCTACACCGAGACGACCAGGGACGGCGAATACTGCTACACCGGCATCATGCGGCAGTTTTCCATGCAGGAGCCTTCCGCCGACCGGTTTCTGCTGCCCGACGGCAGCCTGCCGGAATAAACGCAAAAATACCCCGGAGCAGGGCTTTGCTCCCTCTGCGGCAGCTGCCGGGGCGTGGAGGAGCCGGGCTTGCGGGGTTTTTGTTCAGAAGGGGAGATAGCGGTCAAAAGCCGAGGAGCAGCAGCACGCCCACGATCAGCAGGGTGTCGCTGATGTTTTCCGAGTCGTCTGCCACCAGAAAATAGACCAGGACCAGCAGCAGAATGGTGTCTGCATTGAACTCCGGCAGCTTGATGTTGCCGCCGAAGAGGCCCTTCAGCGCGCCCAGCCCCCGGGGCTTTTCCTCCGGCGGGGCAGGGACCTCCGGCGCAGCCGAGACCTCGGTAAAGGCCGGCTGTTCCGGCTGTGCCGCCGCTTCCGGCGGCGGGGGAGCGGCCTGGGGCGGGGCGGCAGGCTCCGGCGTTTCCGGCGCTTCTCCCGGCCAGGCCCCGGCGATGTAACGGTTATACAAGGGATCACCTCCCCAGCAGATGCATGGCGGATGCGGCGGCTTTGGTCATGTTGGCCATCCTGACGGCCCGGTCGATGCTGCTGATGCGGCTCTCCTTCAGATAGGGCTTCATGGCCCGGAGCAGGTCCAGCCGCTCGCTTTTCACCAGGTCGCCCTGCCCGGAAAACAGCGTCATCAGCTGGGGCAGCAGGGCGGCCAGCGGCGATTGCTCCATGGCGCTTCCGGCGGCAGCAGGCAGAGCGGCGCCCCCCGGCGCAGCGTCTCCCGCCTTCAGCATGGCGGAGAGCATGGCGGTAAGC
>USML01000073.1 GCA_900555855.1 uncultured Eubacteriales bacterium
CGATCTGACGGGCGGAACCATGTTCCTCCCGTAAACCCTCTTCTTTTTGGACGGGGACGGGGGGCTCCTTCACAGGAGCCAAGCCCTGCGGGTCATTCCGCCTGGAATTGATTAAACTCCTGCATGGCGTGGTCGGGGCCGTGCTCCAGCAGGTCCAAAACGGCGTCGGGGACGGCCCTTGCGGCGGCATAGGAAAGGCTGTCCATGGGAGAAAGGACGAACTCCGCCATATCCTCCCCATGCTCCTTATCCGCCTTGCCCAGCCCGATCCGGATGCGGGGGAACCGGTCGCTCTGGAGCTGATAGACGATGCTGCGCATCCCGTTGTGGGTGCCGGCGGAGCCGCTGCGGCGGATGCGCAGACGGCCGGCAGGCAGATCTGCGTCGTCATAGATCACCACCAGCCGCTCCGGCGGCACCTGATAGGCGGCCAGCATATCCCGGACGGCCTCGCCGGAAAGGTTCATATAGGTCTGGGGCTTCATCAGCACCACGGTCTGCCCCGCCAGCGTACAAACGCCGTAAAGCGACCTGCATTTTGCCTGCCGCAGCCGCCCCAGGCCCGCCCGCTCCGCCAGCAGATCCAGCGCGACGAAGCCGGCGTTGTGGCGGGTCATCTCATAGCTTGCCCCGGGATTGCCCAGACCGCAGACGATCCAGTCTGCCCGCTGGGGCTCCGCGGGCTTTTTTCTTCTGAAAATAGCAAAAACTCCCTTTTTAATTATACAGGTCGGACATGGCCCGCTCCTCGTGGACCCGGCGGATGGCCTCGGCAAACAGATCGGCCACGGTGAGGGTCTTGATCTTGCCGATGGCCTTTTCGCCCTCCACGGGGATGGTGTCCAGCAGCACCAGCTTGGAGATCACGCTTTCCTCCAGCCGCTGGATGGCCGGGCCGGAGAGGACGCCGTGGGTGGCGCAGGCGATGATCTCCCGGGCGCCGCCCCGCTCGATCAGGGCCTTGGCCCCGTGGCACAGGGTGCCGGCGGTGTCTACCATATCGTCCACCAGCAGGACCTTCTTATCCTTCACATCGCCGATGATGTTCATGACCTCGGAAACATTGGGCTTGGGCCGGCGCTTGTCCACGATGGCCAGCGGCAGATCCAGCTTTTCGGTAAACTTTCTGGCCCGGGTGACCGAGCCGAGATCGGGGGAGACCACCACATACTCCGGGTTGGACGCGCCCAGCTGGTCGAAGAAATACTGGGAGAGGATCCTGGTGCCCAGCAGATTGTCCAGCGGGATGTTGAAGAAGCCCTGGATCTGGCTGGCGTGCAGGTCCATGGTGAGCACGCGGTTTGCGCCGGCGGCCTCCAGCATCTCGGCGCACAGCTTGGCGGAGATGGGATCCCGGGGCTTGGCCTTGCGGTCCTGTCGGGCATAGCCGAAATAGGGCATGACGGCGGTGATCCGGGCGGCGGAGGCCCGGCGGAAGGCGTCGATCATGATGAGCAGCTCCATGAAGTTGTCGTTTACCGGGCTGCAGGTGGACTGGATGACGAACACATCGCAGCCGCGGACGGTCTCGTTGATGGAGACGGAGATCTCCCCGTCGGAAAACAGCTTACAGACGCAGTCGCCCAGCGGCAGACCCAGCTTGCCGGCGATGGCCTTGGCCAGGGCGGGATTGGAATTGCCTGCGAAGATCTTGATTTTTTCGGCGTAGTAGCTCATGTGCGGTTTACCCCCTGAAGATATATGTAATAATTTTGGATCTCAGACTCAGAGCTTGCCGGCCTCCCGGCGTTTTTTGACCCAGTCGGGCTTGACGGTCTGGCGGCTGCGGGCGATGACGAAGGCTTCCTCCGGCACATCCTCGGTGATGGTGCCGCCGGCAGCCAGATAAGCGCCGCGGCCGATCTTCACCGGGGAGACCAGATTGACATTGCAGCCCACGAAGCTGTCGTCCTCCACGGTGGTGCGGTATTTCCGCTTGCCGTCGTAATTGACGGTGACCACGCCGCAGCCGATGTTGATGCGGCGGCCCAGATCGCTGTCGCCGATATAGGTCAGGTGGGAGATCTTGGTGCCGTCGCCCACGGTGGAATTCTTCAGCTCCACAAAGTCGCCCACCCGGGCCTTTTCCCCGATGGTGCAGCCGGGACGGATATAGGCGAAGGGGCCCACGGTGGTGCCTGCGCCAACGGTGCTCTCCGTAACCTGGGAGCTGTTGACCGTGCAGCCTTCGCCGATGACGGCGTCCCGCAGCAGAGTGTTGGGCCCGATGACCGCCCCCGCGCCCACCTGGCTCCCGCCGTAGATCAGGCAGCCGGGCAGCACCGTGCAGCCCGGAGCCAGCCGGGCCCTGGGCGAGATATGGGTGGTGTTGGGATCGGTGAGAAACACGCCCCGCTGCATAAAGGCATAGTTGATCCGCCGGCGCAGCTGCTCCTGCACGGCATAGGCGCTCTCGGCGTCTGCCGCGGCAAGGCCCTCGCCGGGCTCACACTGGACGGTGGCATAGCCCTCCGGCAGCGCCGAAGGCTCCAGCGCCAGCACCTGCTCCGCCGGGCCCCAGAAGGCAAGGGGCATTCTTCCCGCCGTCAGCGCGGCGTTTTCCGGCTGGTCGGCCAGCCGGGTATAGGTGGCGGCAGAGATGGCCGCATAAGGCCCCAGGACCAGCAGCAGCCGCTGTCCCGCCGCCTGAGAAAGCAGCGCCTCCCGGCTTTCCGGGGCAAGCCAGCGTCCGCCGGCAGCTTCCGCCGCCAGAGCGATATGCTCCGCCGCGGTGCAGGAGAGGATCTCCCAGGGACAGCGCTCCGCCGCGCCGGGCAGAAGCGATACAAGGAACGGTTCCATTTGCAGTTTCCTTCCTTTCGTGATAAAAACAGTGAAAAAGCGCGGGAAACGCGAAAAAACAGGCGAGCCGCCCGTCCGGGCCGGCGCTTTGCTCCGCGCACAGCATACCAGCTTCAGTATAACAGGCCCGGCGGCAAATTTCCATCCCTTTTTGCTTTACGGAAAAAAGTATTTTTGCTATAATAGTCGGGAACGACATTTTAGGCCGAAGGAGGGCTTTTCCATGGAAGAACAAAGGCTTCGGGTCTGCCGGGAGGGCAGGGAAGCCATGCAGGCGCTGGCGCAGCTGCGGGACGGCGACGCGGCGCTGCTTTATGCGTTTCTCGCCGCCCAGGAGGAGGAGGGAGCCTCGCTGCCGCTGGCGGAGCAGAAGCTGGGGCTCTCCAAGGCCGCGCTGGAAAAGGCCGCCCAGCTGCTGCTGGTCTGGGGGCTGGTCTCCCGCAGGCGGGCGACGCCGCCGCCCCGGCAGGAGGGGACCTATCCCTCTGCCCAGCTGGCGGAAGCCCGGGAGCACGACGCCGCCTTCCACGGCCTTTGCTGCTATCTGGAGGGGGAGCTGGGCCGCATTTTGAACCGGCAGGAGCTGGAGACGCTGCTCAGCGTGCGGGACAGCCTGAACCTGCCGGAGGATGTTTTGACCCTGCTGATCTCCGACTGCGCAGGAAGGGGGCGGCTCTCCGCCCGGGCGCTGGAAAAGCAGGCCTACCACTGGTACGATCTGGAGCTGAACACCTATGAAAAGGCCAGCGCCTACCTGCAGAAGCAGCGGGAGCGCTCCACCCGCGGGGCGAAGGTGCTGGCGCTGTTTCAGATCCGGGACCGGCTCCCCGGGGAGACGGAGCAGAATTACATCGACAAATGGACAGAATGGGGCCTTTCCGACCAGCTGCTGCAGCTGGCCTACGACAAGACCCTTCTGGGAGCGGGCCGGCTCAGCTGGCCCTATCTGAACAAGATCCTCACCTCCTGGCATGAAAAGGGCTATCGCACGCCGGCGGACATCGAGCTGGACCGGAAGGACGCGCTCCCGCCCCGGCGCAGCGGCGAAACCAAGGAAAGCGTCGAGAGCGCGGTGCTGCGGCGGATGCAGGAAAAGCGGCAGGCCCGGGCCATGGAGCTGGAGGCCCGCCGGGCCGCCCTGCGGCAGCAGAGCCCGGAGTTCGCCGCCAACGAGAGCGCGCTGCGGCTGTGCGCTTCTCAGCGGAGCCGGGCCTCCGGCGAAAAGCGGCAGGCGCTGGAGAGCCAGTATCAGGCCTGTCAGAAGCGGCAGGCGGAGCTGCTGGCGGCGCTGGGCAAGCCCGCCGGCTGGCTGGATGACCGGCCGGACTGCCCCTATTGCGGCGACCGGGGCTATATCGGCTCGAAAAAATGCCAATGCCTGCTGCGGGCCTGTGAGGAAGCAAAGGCGGGGATCTGATTCCCCCGGGGGGCCGGAGCTTCCTCTGAGAAAAAGCCCAGCCCCGCGGCAGACGCGGGGCGGAGGACAGGAGAAGACATCCTCTGAGAGCGCGAACGGGGGGTTCCGGGGGGCATTTCGCCTTTGGTACAAAGGCCCCCCGGCGGCCTTTCTGTCCACTTTCCGCCGGTGGAAAGTGGACGAATGCCCCGCAGCGAAGCGCTGCGGGGACCATGCGCCCGCAGGCGCGAAATTACCCTGCGGCATGACGGCGTTTTCCATGCATCAAACTAAAAAAGGAGGAGCCATGCAGACCATCCAAGCCTTGCCCCGGCAGCTGCCGGAATATCAAAAGCTCCTGCGGGAGCTGCAGACGGGCGGCGTCGTTTCCGTTTATGGGACGGCGCCGGTCCATTGCGCCCATATCACCGCGGCGCTGCTGGAGGACCTGCCGGAGCGCACCTTCTGCATCCTGCTGCGGGATGAGCCGGCGGCCAGCCGCTTTGCGCTGGACCTGCAGGCCCTTTCCGGGCAGGAGCCGCTGACGCTGCCCTGCCGCGACCTGATGTTTCACGATCTGGAGGGGGCCTCCCACGACTATGAGCAGCGGCGCATCCACACCCTCTACCGGCTGAAGCAGGGGGAGCGCCGGGTGCTCTGCACCAGCGCCGACGCCATGATGCTGCGGACGATGCCGCCGGAGACGCTGGCGCAGGCGGCCTTTTCCCTGCGCTATGACGGCGCGTATGATCCGGAAATGCTGGTCCGCCGGCTGCTGCTGGCCGGCTATACCCGGACGGAGCAGGTGGAGGGCCCGGGCCAGTTTGCCCGGCGGGGCGGCATTTTAGATCTCTTCCCCGTGGGCGAGCAGGCCCCGGTGCGGGCGGAGTTTTTCGGCGATGAGGTGGATTCCCTCAGCCATTTCGACCCCCTCACCCAGCGCCGCACCCTGCGGCGGGAGCAGGTGACGGTGCTGCCCGTGCGGGAGGCGCTGCCCACGCTGGCCCCCGGCGGCGTGCCGGGGCTTTTGCAGACGCTGGAGAAGCTCTCCGCCCGGAAAACCGCCTCGGAGGCCCTGCGGCGGACGCTCACCGCCGATGCGCTGGCCCTGCGGGAGCTGGGGAGCCTGCCCGCCGCCGACCGGTATCTGCCGCAGCTCTATCCGGACTTTGCCTGCGGCTTTTCCTATCTGCCGGAGGATACCGTCTTTCTGCTGTGCGACACGCCGGCCATTCTGGAATGCGCCCAGGGCGTGGAGCACCGGCAGCGGGAGGAGCTGGAGCAGCTTTTGGAAAACGGTCTGGTGCCCCCTGCAAAGACCGGCTTCAGCCTGGACGAAAAGCAGCTCCGGGCCGCACTGCAGGGCAGCGTCGCGCTGCTGGACAGCTTTCTCTCCGCCACGGGCTTTGCCCCTTCGGCGCTGATCTCCCTGCCCCTGCGGCAGCTTTCCGCCGTCAGCGGCGGCTTTGAAAACCTGCTGCGGGACATCGACGACCACCTCCGGGCAGAGGATACCATCTTCCTTCTGGCCGGCGGCGAGGCCCGGGCCCAGAGCCTGCGGCAGCTGCTGGAGGATCAGGAGATCCCCTGCACCGGCTCCGTCCCGCAGGCGGGGCCGCGGAAGGTCTGCATCCTGCCGCTGAGCCTCAGCGCCGGCATGGAATATCCCTCCCTCAAGACGGTTTTCCTCTGCGACGGACAGCCCGCCCGGCACAAGGCCCCCCAGCGCCGCAAGGCGCGGAAGAAGGACGCCGTCCAGAGCTTTTCCGACCTGCACCCCGGCGATCTGGTGGTCCACGAGCACCACGGCATCGGCCGCTTCGTGGGCGTGGAGCGGATCCAGGTGGATAAGGTCTGGCGGGATTATATGAAGATCGCCTTTGCGGGGACGGATTTTGTCTTTGTCCCCGCCACCGGGCTGGATCTGGTGAGCAAATATATCGGCGCGGCGGAGACGGACTCCGTCCGCCTTTCCAAGCTGGGCAGCCCCGCCTGGCAGAAGACCAAGCAGCGGGCAAAAAAGAGCGCCCAGGACCTTGCCGGGGAGCTTTTGAAGCTCTATGCCGCCCGGCAGCAGGCGGAGGGCTATCCCTTCCCGCCGGACGACGACTGGCAGCGGGCCTTTGAGGAAGCCTTCCCCTACGAGGAGACGGAGGATCAGCTCTACTGCGCCCAGGAGATCAAGGCCGACATGGAAAAGCCCGCCCCCATGGACCGGCTGCTCTGCGGCGATGTGGGCTTCGGCAAGACGGAGGTGGCCTTCCGGGCCATTATGAAGTGCCTGCTGGCGGGCAAGCAGGCGGCCCTGCTGACGCCCACCACCGTCCTGGCCCGGCAGCACTATTTCAGCGCCTTTGAGCGCTTTTCCGGCTATCCGGTGAAGGTGGAGCTGCTGAGCCGCTTCCGCACGCCCAAGCAGCAGGAGGAGATCCTGCGGAAGGTGCGCGCCGGCGGGGTGGACCTGCTGGTGGGGACCCACCGGCTGCTGCAGAAGGATGTGCGCTTTCGGGATCTGGGCCTGCTGGTCATCGACGAGGAGCAGCGCTTCGGCGTTCAGCACAAGGAGCGCATCAAGCAGATGGCGACGGGGGTGGATGTGCTCACCCTCACCGCCACGCCCATCCCCCGGACGCTGAACATGGCCCTTTCGGGCATCCGGGATATGTCCGTGCTGGAGGAGGCCCCGCTGGGGCGCCAGCCGGTGCAGACCTATGTTCTGGAGCAGAACGACGCCGTCCTGCGGGACGCCATCCGCCGGGAGCTGAGCCGGGGCGGGCAGGTCTATTATCTGCACAACCGCATCGAGGATATCGACCGGATCGCGGCCCGGCTGCAGGCGGCCTTTCCCGAGACGGCGGTGGCCGTGGCCCACGGCCGCATGACCGAGGAGCAGATGAGCGGCGTTATGGGCCGGATGTATCAGGGGGAGATCGGCATTCTGGTCTGCACCACCATCATCGAGACCGGCGTGGACATCCCCAATGTAAACACCCTGATCATCGAGGACGCCGACCACATGGGTCTGGCCCAGCTCCATCAGATCCGGGGCCGGGTGGGCCGCAGCAGCCGCCACGCCTATGCCTACCTCACCTATCGGAAGGGCAAGGTGCTGACGGAGGTCTCCCAGAAGCGGCTCTCCGCCATCCGGGAGTTTGCGGAGTTCGGCTCCGGCTTCAAGATCGCCATGCGGGATCTGGAGATCCGGGGGGCGGGCAATGTGCTGGGGGCGGAGCAGAGCGGCCACATGATGGATGTGGGCTACGATCTCTACCTGCAGCTGCTGCAGGAGGCCACCGCCCAGCTGAAGGGCGAAGCGCCGGTGCGGCGGACGGAATGTACGGCAGACATCCTGATCTCCGCCGGCCTGCCCCAGAGCTATGTTTCCGACGCGGCCACCCGGGTGGACCTGTACCGGCGCATCGCCATGATCTCCACGCCGGAGGACTACCGGGATATGCAGGATGAGCTGCTGGACCGGTTCGGCGACCTGCCCAAGGCCGCCCAGACCCTGCTGGACATCGCCCTGCTGCGGGCAGACGCCTCCCGGGCGGGCATCTTTGAGATCAGCCAGAAAAACGGCGCGCTGCTGCTGTTTTTCCGGCCGGAGGCGCTGGAGGGGGCGGCGAAGGTGTGCGCCGCGCCGCAGTATAAGGGCCGGATCTTCCTCTCCGCCGGCGAAAAGCCCTATATCACCCTGAAGCTCCGCCCCGCCGACGACCCGCTGGAGCAGGCCAAGGGCCTGTTGGCTCTTTACACCGGGGAAAAATCGTGATAAAATACGGTCTCACAGGCAAGGAAGCCTGAACAGCCCTGTTTTTTCCACAAGGAGGTCCCATGAAACGCAAAAAGCTCATTGCGATGCTGCTGGCGGCGGCGCTCTGCGCCGCGCTGCTCTGCGGCTGCAGCCCCAGCCCCACCGCCGTTACCGTGGGCGGCCGCAAGGTAGACGCCTCGGAATACGCCTTTTATCTTTATTACAACCGCCCGGACGCCAGCGCCTCCGGCACGGTGGTCTACGACGACGCCGTGATGGCCGCCGTGCGGCAGGCCGCGCTGGATCAGATCGTCACCAACGAGGTGGTGCGGCTCAAGTGCGAGTCGCTGGGCCTGACCCTTTCTCAGGAGCAGAAGGACGCCCTGAAGGAGGAAAAGGCCGCCCTCATCGAGTCGCTGGGCGGCAAGGCGGCCTATCTGGAATATCTCCATCAGGCCTATCTCACCGACCGGGCCTATGACAAGTTCCAGGAAAACAAGCTCTGGTATGAGCTGCTTTACGACCACATGCTGGAGGACAGCTCCGTCTATTTCACCGACGAGATGCTGCGGCAGTATTTCGCGGAGAATTATGCCACGGTGGAGTGCATCTGCATCAGCACGCTGGACGACGAGGGCCAGCCCCTTTCCGCCCAGGAGATCCGGGACAAGGGTCAGCTTGCGGCCTCTGTGGCCGCCCAGGCCAAGGCCGAGGGCGCGGATTTTGAAGCCCTCTGGCTGGAATACAACGAGGATCCCTCCGTTCCCATGGATGTCCCCATGGGCCGGCAGGAAGCCGCCAGCACCTATTATCTGAAAACGCTCTTCGACCTGGCGGAAAATCAGGTGAGCAGCCCCATCGAGGAGGAGGACGGCTTTTATATCCTCAAGCGCTGCCCGCTGTCGGTCTCCTATTACGATGAAAATCAGGCGGAGATCTATCAGGAGGCGCTGGACTGGCGCTTTTCCCAGCTGCTGGACGAATGGAAGACGGACTATTCCGTGACGCAGCAGCCCGTGATCCAGAAGATCACCCTCAACAACCTGACCGATTATATCAAATGACCGCGCACCCCATCAAAACGCAGCAGGGAGGACGGCCTGAAGCACGCCGAGGCCCTCGGCCTGGGCACAAGAGACTATACGCTGATTCCGCTCTGCGCCAGCAGCCTTGATCCCGGGCGTTTCTGCTGCACCAATCCCCTGTCCCCCCGCAGGGCTTGGCTCCCTCTGAGGGAACCCCCCGTCCCCCGACCTTCGTCTAAAAAGAAGAGGGTTTACGGGAGGAACATGGTTCCGCCCGTCAGATCGCGCGCGG
>USML01000074.1 GCA_900555855.1 uncultured Eubacteriales bacterium
TCGCCACGCCGTATTCCGGGTGGTTGGGATTACCGAGAACCGCTTGAATCATCATTTCTGTTTTCCTCCAATCCGTTGATTTTATTCATTCTGGTCCGCAGGCAGGTATCTTCGCTCTGCCAACAGATGAAGCCATGCCCTGGATAGGGACAGCCTTTGCAACGCTCAAAAAGTGTGCAACCGTGAATCTCCGGCGGGTCGCGGGGAAAGTCTGGGGCAAAGACTGGGGCATACCAATGCCCCAATGAGCTTTTCCGGTTGATCTGCGGCATTTCATTTCCTCCATAATAAAAATTGGTCGGAGTCTTATTGCTAAAACTCCGGCCATTGCCATGTAGTATTACATTGTCTGTTCCTGCGAGACTCGTTCCAATGCTTCCTCCTGCTGTCGGATTCGCTCGTTCAAATCCGGCACGCACACCTCAATCTGTTGCTGGACACTGTGGATTACTTCCTCCTGCTTGTCAGTGAGTTCAAAGAACTCCCCGTCCACAGAGTCGGCACAGCAGCGATAAATCTCAGTCAGCTGCTCTGGGCTGAAAAGCTGTTCCGTTTGGATAAGCCCTGAGCGTGTGGCGAAATCCTGCTTGGCAGCATCGTAGTTCTCCATGAAATAGTGCCCGTGTACCACGCCTGTGCGGTCATAGTCCCAATTCCATGTGACGAATTGAACGCCGTGTTTGCTCGGAGTGCCTGCCAGCACCGTGCCGCCAAAGTCAGCGAGGATACGGTAGTCGCCATCCAGTCCGCTGGCTTTGAGCTGCGGAGCGGATTCCATAGTGGTCATATACTCCAGCGTCTTCGCGGCGATGTCCTCGACGCGAAACAGGGCATCCTCTGCCTGGGGCGTGTCCACATCCTCTCGCCGATAGAACACACTGCCCCTGCCGGTGATTCGACACAGCGGAGCATTGTTCCACAGAATGGAACGTTCGCAGTCTTCCAGCGACTTTGTTTCAAAGCCCACACGGTGGAGAGAAATGCTGATTTCTTCGAGGTAGCGAAGCTGCTGCCCAGTGTTGCTGTTGTTCATGTGATGAACCTCCTCGTAAACTGAAAAGAGGTTGGTATCAAAATATGATACCAACCTCTTCAATAAAAAGTTTCAAATTATTATGAGAAAGATGAGAGACAAAAGGTCCCTGAGAGCGTAAAGTCCGCCATAAAGCAGGCCAAATCAGCCGGGAATTTGGTTCAAGTCCTGCCTAACGCTCTGAAATGCCCTTGTGTATCTATAAAACACGCTTTGAAAAAACAGGGCATAAAAACGCTGAAACCCCTGATTTCTCAGGGGTTTCAGGTGAGTGCATCTATTTTGGTCACTCAAGATGGTTGCGGGGATGGGATTTGAACCACATGACCTCCGGGTTATGAGCCCGACGAGCTACCGGACTGCTCTACCCCGCGATATCTTACCGGGTACTCTCATAGAATACCACAAAAGATATCTGCTGTCAACCCCTTTTCGCAAAAAGCCTTTCGACAGGCTTCGTGGCACCGGATCAATCCTCCTGTTCCAGCAGACGCATGCCCGCCACGGCGTTCACCGGCAGGGAGAAGGCAATGGCCTGCGCCTTGGTATGCAGACCAGCCTGATCCATCACGGCCCGCATGATGGCCGTCTTCTGGTCGCTGCGAACCACGATGAATACCATCTCCTTTTCATTCACCAGCGAGGTGCCCAAAAATTTGGCGGCCCGGGAAGCGCCGGTGCCCTTTGCATGGATAACGGTGCCGCCTCCGGCGCCCTGTTCCCGGGCGGCATCCATGATCTGATTGCTATAGCCCTGGTTGCCTACCAGCACCAGCAGCTCATATTTTGTATCCTTCAAGGTGGATTCCTCCCCGATCTCAAAGTTCTGGCTCTCTGTCAGGTAATTCAAAACATTCTTTCCCCCGATGCTGCTCAGCGGGACAGTGAAAGCCACGCCCGTCCCCGGCACATCGATATTCAGGCGGCGCTCCAGGCCCCGCTTGATTTCCCTCCAGGTGATATCGGTCACCACGGCGAAGATCACGGCCTTTTCCGTCCGCTCCAGGCCAAAGGTCTCCAGCAGCTCGCCCGCGGCCGTGCCGGAGCCAACGGTGCTGAAGGTGACATTCACCCCAAAGCTCTCATAAAGCGAGATGAAGCGCTTGGTGGTATTGCGGTCGGTGATGGTCACCAGCATAGACAATTCATTCATGGCAAGCCTCCCCCTTTCCGCTTACAGCTCAATGATGGCATCCTCCGCCAGCAGAGCAAAGCTCTCCTCCGGCGTCAGCGCCTGCTTCTGCGCCTTGCTCTTGAGCTGATACACCAGGCCCAGGACCTGGATGGTGATCAGCGGCGTCATGGCCACCATGGCCACCACGCCAAAGGCGTCGGTCACGATATTTCCGCCCACGGCCACGCAGGCCCCTTGGGCAAAGGGCAGAAGGAAGGTGGCCGTCATGGGGCCGGAGGCCACGCCGCCGGAGTCAAAGGCAATGGCCGTAAAGATCTTGGGCACCACGAAGGAAAGCCCCAGCGCGATGCCGTAGCCCGGCACGATGAGCCACAGGATAGAGATCCCTGTCAGCACCCGCAGCATGGCCAGCCCCACAGAGACGCCCACGCCGATGGACAGCGCCGCGCCCATGGCGGAGGCGGAAATGGCGCCGTCGGTGATCTCCTCCACCTGCTTGTTCAGGACATAAACGGCAGGCTCCGCCTTCACGATGAAATAGCCGATGAGCATACCGATGGGTACGATGATCCAGTTGTAGGGCAGCTGGGCCATCTTCTGCCCCAGATAGTTGCCCGCAGGCATAAAGCCCACATTGGCGCCGGTGAGAAACAGCACCAGACCCACATAGGTATAGGCCAGGCCCACCACGATCTTGCGCAGGTTGCGCCAGGGCATCTTCAGCGAGACCGCCTGCAGCAGCCCGAAAAAGGCCACGATGGGCGCCAGTGAGACGGCGATCTCCTTCAGATAGGCCGGCAGCTCCCGCCGGAACAGTGACCAGAGGGCCACGGAATCCACCACCTCCGGCAGCACCGGAGGGATGTAATCAGCGGAGGAGGGCTTGTAGACCATGCCCAGGATCATCACGGCCAGGATCGGCCCGATGGAGCACAGCGCCACCAGACCAAAGCTGTCGGAGGCCGCATGGCGGTCGCTTCGGATGGCACAGACGCCCACGCCCAGCGCCATGATAAAGGGGACCGTCATGGGGCCGGTGGTCACGCCGCCGGAATCGAAGGCCACGGCCAGAAAGCTTTTTGGGACGAACAGCGTCAGGGCAAACACCACTGCGTAAAAGCCCAGCAGCAGATGGGGCAGGGGGATGCCCAGCAGCATACGCAGCAGAGCCACCACCAGAAACAGCCCGACCCCCGCCGCCACCGCATAGATCAGCGTGCGGTTGGGGATGGAGGGCACCTGCTGGGCCAGCACCTGCAGGTCCGGCTCGGAGATGGTGATGATGAAGCCCAGAATAAAGCCCATCAGGATCACCAGCCATAGCTTGCGGCTCCGGGTGATCTCCGCGCCGGTGCGGGAGCCCATGGGCGTCATGGAGGTCTCCGCGCCCAGCGTGAAAAACATAATGCCGACAATGATCATCACTGCGCCCATCAAAAAGCACAGCAGAATGCTGGGGGAGATCGGTGCGATGGAAAAGCACAGCACCAGCACGATGCCAATAATGGGCAGCACCGCCTGCATGGCCTCTGTAAGCTTTTCCTTGAGCTTGCGCCAGGGAATGTTCAATCTTACGACCGCCTTTCATAGGAAACTGGGCCGTCTGCTGACAAGGACAGACCGGGCTTGCGGCACAGTTTGCTCTTGTCAACCGATGGCTTTATTTATTATAGCAGAAATCTCCGGAAAAGAAAATAACGATTGTGAAAACAAACGCAGCAAAAAGCAAAGAAGCGGCAAATTCCTCGGGCAGTTCTTATTTTTTCCTTCAATTTCCGGAAACCGATTGCAAAAAAGGCAGGAATCGGGTATGCTATCGTGGAACGATGCCGTCGGCGAGCCGGCGGCGCGAGAGGAGCGATCAGTTTGAACGGACTTTGGAAGACCGCGCTGCAGTGTGCGCTGCTGTCCATGGCGCCTGTGGTGGAGCTGCGGGGCGCGCTGCCCTGGGCCATTGCCCACGGCCTGCCGGTGTGGCTCTCCTATCTGCTGTGCGTTTTCTGCAATATGATCCCCGTGCCCTTTATCCTGCTGTTCATCAAGAAGATCCTGGAATGGATGAAGACCCGGGCGCGGCTGGCCAAATATGCCCTCTGGCTGGAGGATCACGCCCAGAAAAAGCTGGATGTTTACTATAAATATAAGCTTTTGGGCCTGTTTATTCTGGTGGCCATCCCCCTGCCGGGGACGGGCGCCTGGACGGGGGCGCTGGTGGCCTCGCTGCTGGGCGTGGAGCGGAAGCAGGCCATGCTGATGATCCTGCTGGGCGTGGCTGCCGCAGGCGCCATCGTGCTGGCGGTGAGCCTGGGGGCCGTGGCCGTCTTCGGCTGAACGGGGCGCAGCGCTCGGAACAGGATGCAGCACAAACCGATTTTTTGGAGGAGGAACGCTCGATGAAGATCACACTTTTGGAGCCGCTGGGCATCCCCGCGGCGGTTTTGGCCGGCTATGCCGCCCGGCTGGAGGCGCAGGGCCATACCTTCGTTTCCTTTGACACCCGGGATCCGGATCCCGCGGAGCTGGCCCGCCGCACCGGTGACAGCGATATCGCCATCCTTGCCAACACGCCCTATCCCGCTCAGGTGGTGGAACAGGCCAAGGCCCTGAAGCTGCTGGATGTGGCCTTTACCGGCGTGGACCATGTGGCGCTGGACGCCTGCCGGAAGCAGGGCGTGGCCGTCTGCAACGCGGCGGGCTATTCCACCGTCTGCGTGGCGGAGGAGGTGATCGGGCTGGCCCTTGGCTGTCTGCGCAGGCTGCCGGACTGCCAGCGCGCCGTCCGCACCGGCGGCACCTCTGCCGGGCTTCGCGGCCGGGAGATCTGCGGCAAGACCGTGGGCATCATCGGCACCGGCGCCATCGGTCTGCGCACGGCCAAGCTGTTTCTGGCCTTCGGGGCCGATGTGATCGCCTATTCCCGCAGCCGCCAGCCAGAGGCGGAGGCCATGGGCATCCGCTATACCTCGCTGGAGACGCTGATGGCGGAGAGCGATATCGTCTCCGTCCATGTCCCCAGCAACGGAGAGACCCGGCACCTGATCTCCCGGGAGCAGATCGCCCGGATGAAGCCCACGGCCATCCTGATCAACGCCGCCCGGGGCGCCGTGGTGGACAACGCTGCCCTGGCAGAGGCTCTGAACGCCGGCCGGATCGCCGCCGCCGGCATTGATGTGTTTGATATGGAGCCGCCCATCCCCGCGGGCGACCCGCTGCTCCAGGCGAAAAATGCCGTTCTGGCCCCCCACATCGGCTTTCTCACCGACGAAAGCATGCTCCGCCGGGCGGAGACCGTCTTCGCCAACATCGACGCCTTCCTGCGGGGCGCGCCGGAAAATCTGGTGAAATAACCCCCCTCAAGACATAAAAAAGCGCCAGCCGATGGGCTGGCGCTTGCTTTATCTGTTCTTCTTATTCTGCCTTTTCGCGGCGGGGCAGGATGACCTCCAGCACCCGCATCCGCAGCAGCTCCCGCTGCATCAGCGGGTTTTTCATGGATTTTTCCACGGATTCCTCGGTGGTGTCGTAGCGCAGGGCGATCTCCTTGACGGCTCTGCGGCGGAAGGCGCTGTCGATGATCAGGCCCTCGGCCTGCTGCACCGCCCGCATGAGCACATCCTGCCGCAGCTTCATCACGGCGCTCTTCCGGGCCGTCTCCCGGTATTCCTCCTCGGAAAGGCCCGAAGACTGACAATACTGCTCCAGCGTGATGCCCTTCGCCGCCAGCCGGCTTTCCATCTGACCGCTCTGTTGGTCCGCCTCCTGCTGGATCATGCTCTCGGGCAGCTCTACCTGCATATTGTCTGCCGCCATGTTCAGCGCCGCATCCTCCAGCGCGGAAAGATACTGGGCCTGCTTGTCGGCCAGCAGATGGGTCCGCAGGCTCTCCCGCAGCTCCGCCAGCGAGCATTCAAAGTATTTTTGGGCAAAGGCATCGTCCACCTGAGGCTCCACCTTTTCATAGACCTTGTGCAGCTTCACATGGAAGACGGCGTCCCGTCCCGCCAGCTCCGGGCTGTAATTCTGCGGGAAGGTCACGGGGACATCCCGCTCCTCGCCGGCAAACAAGCCCACGATGCCCTCCTCCAGCCCGGGGATAAAGGTATGGCTGCCCAGCTCCAGCGGATAATCCTCCGCCTTGCCGCCGGCAAAGGCTTTTCCATCGGCAAAGCCCTCCAGATCCAGCCGCACGGAATCGCCCAATGCTGCGGGCCGGTCCAGCGTCTTTTCCTCCGCCGCCCGGGCGGCGAACAGCTCCAGCGTCTGCTCCACCTCCTCCTCGGTGACGGCGGGCTTGTCCAGCTGGGGCCGCATATCCTTATATTCGCCCAGGGTTGCCTGAGGATAAAGATCCAGCACCGCCGTGAACCGCAGGCCGGTGGGGTCTGTGCCGCAGCTGGAAAAGGCGGGATAGCCCACGGTCTCCAGCTCCAGCTGCTCCAGCGCCTCCTGCAGCGCCTGCTGGCAGCACCGCTGCGCGGCGGCGGGATAGAAATACTGCGCCCCCAGCACTGCCTCCGCCTGGGCCCGGGTGACGGTCTTTTTGTCTGCGCCGGGCAGGTCCAGCTCCGGCAGGGCCTCGGTAAAGGCAAGCTCCAGCTGCTTGGAAAACTCCGCCGCCGGCACATGGAGCTGCAGCAGCACCTGGCCCTTGGCGTTGCGGACGCGATTCTCGATCTTCCATTCCATAAATAGGCTTCCTCCTGTGCGCCGCCCGGCGGACGAACGCTTTGTTTTTCTGTCTTACGGAAAATATCATACCATTTTCCCCGGAAAAGCGCAAGGAACGCTGGACAAATCCGCCGGGAAATTTTATCATAGGGGCAGAACGCAGAAAGGGGGCGGGGCCGTGGAAGCCCGGCAAGCCATTGAAATTCAATATCAGGACGGGGCGCTGCTGGTGTGTGTCAAGCCGGCCGGCGTCCCCTCTGAGGGAACGGAGGAGGGAGCGCTGCCCGTCCTTCTGTCCCGGCAGACCGGCGGGCCTGCTTTCCCCGTCCACCGGCTGGATCAGGCCGCCTCTGGGCTGATGGTCCTTGCCCGGAGCCGCGAGGCTGCCGCCGCTCTTTCCGCCGCCGTGGCGGAGGGACGCATGGAAAAGGAATATTTTGCCCTGCTTTCCGGCGCACCGGAGCCGCCGGAGGGCCGGCTGGAGGATCTGCTCTTCAAGGACAGCCGCCGGGGCAAGGTTTTCCCGGTCAAGTCCCTGCGCAGGGGCGTCCGCCCGGCGGCGCTGACCTATCGCGTCCTGCAGCGGCAGGGGGAGACCGCGCTGGTGCAGGTGGCGCTGGAGACCGGCCGCACCCACCAGATCCGCGTCCAGTTCGCCAGCCGGGGCATGCCCCTTCTGGGCGACGGGAAATATGGCAGCCGGATCAAGGGCGGGCTGATGCTCTGGTCCTGCCGTCTGGTCTTTCCCCATCCGGCAGGGGGCCGGCGCATGGCCTTTTACCGGGCGCCGGATTGGGCCGGCTGGCGCTTCCCGGCGGAATAGCGCTCAAAAGCGCTTGCAGTCCGGCGTCTCCCGGCCTCCGCCGGCTTCCAGCCAATCCAGCGCCGCCCCCGGCTGGGAAAACGCCGCCCAGAGCCCCCGGCATTGCTCCGTCATAAAGCCCTGCCGGATGGCATTTTCCAAAAGGGCCAGCAGCGGCGCATAATAATCCTCAAAGTTCAGCAGCAGGATGGGCTTGCCATGCCGCCCCAGCTGCTTCAGCGTCAGGATCTCGAAAAACTCGTCGAAGGTGCCGATGCCGCCGGGGGCCGCCGCAAAGGCGTCGGAGCGATCCTCCAGGATCTGCTTGCGCTGGCGCATGGTATCGGTGAAGATCATCTCAGTGCAGCCGGGATAGAGCACGCCCTCCTGATCGAAAAACCGGGGCGCAACGCCGATGATCCGGCCGCCTGCCGAAGCGCAGCCCCGGGCCACGGCGCCCATGAGCCCTCTGGCGCCCCCGCCGAACAGCAGCGTATGCCCCCGCTGGGCCAGCTCCCGGCCGAAGGTCTCCGCGGCGGAGAGGAAGGCCGGGGCGATCCGGTCGCTGGAAGCACCGTAAAAACAGATCTGCATAGGCTTGCTCCTTTCGAAAAAACAAAAAATTTACTTGAAAAGCAGGGCCCTTTGCCCTTATCATAAAGATAATAAAAGAAAAAGCCCCGCCGCGCAAGAGCGCGGCAGGAAAAAATCATCTGCGAGCTTAAAAGGAGTGCGACCTGATGGAATACGATCCTAAAAAAGTCATTTGCAGCTGCTCCCGGGCCACCTGCGGCGATGTGGCAGACGCCGTCAAGGCCGGGGCGAAAACGCTGGAGGAGGTGCGGCAACGCACCCGTGCCACCGCCTTCTGCGGCTCCTGCACGGAGCGGGTCACGGCGTTTATGGAGCAGGTCCTGTCGGGACAGGCTGTCCCCGTGGAGGCCCCGCCGGCGGAGACCGATCTTTCTCAGGAGCCTGCCGCCATTCTGCGGGAGGTCTGCCAGGATATTTACATGGTCGGCGCTTCCGACCGGCGGCTGGATCTGTTTGAAAACCAGTATCCTCTGAAAAACGGTATCTCCTACAATAGCTATCTGATCCTGGACCAGAAGACCGCGCTGCTGGATACCGTCGACCAGTCGGTGCAGGAGGTGTTCCTGCGCAATTTGGAGGCCGGGCTGGCGGGCCGCAAGCTGGATCATATCATCGTGAACCACATGGAGCCGGACCACTGCGCCGCGCTGCGGGCGGTCTTGGAGCGGCACCCGGAAAGCCAGATCGTCTGCACCGCCGCCGCAAAAAAGATGATCGGCCAGTTTTTCGGCCCGGCTATGGAGGCGCGGGCGCAGGAGGTGCGGGACGGCATCTCCGTCATGCTGGGGCGGCACATTCTTTCCTTCCACACCGCCCCCATGGTCCATTGGCCGGAGACCATGGTCACCTACGACCGCACCTCTGAGACGCTGTTTTCCGCCGACGCCTTCGGCACCTTTGGCGCGCTGGACGGCAATCTTTTTGCCGATCAGGTGGACTTTGAGCGGGACTTTATGGACGAGGCCCGGCGGTATTATACCAACA
>USML01000075.1 GCA_900555855.1 uncultured Eubacteriales bacterium
GCTTGACATCGGCGAAGATGCCCTTCTCGATGGTGGTGAACAGGCCCAGCTTCTCAATCTCCTTCAGCAGATCGGTGGCCTTGGTCAGCACCTCGTTGGCGCGGTTGCGGATGATGCCGTTCTCTTTGTAGGTCAGCTCGTCGCCCAGATCCTTCATGGTGCGGAAGATGTACTGGGCGTTCTCGATGGACAGAGCACGGTCGGACATGAACGGGGTGTGGATGGCCTCGGTCATCATGCCCAGCAGGTGCAGCTTCTGGTTGGTCAGGATGGTCACCATGTTGAACAGGGCGTCCTGAATGTGACCGCGGAAGATGTTGCCGGTCATGAACTTGGTGGGAGGCATGTACTTCAGGGGCGCGTTGGGGAAGATCTCGCGGGCCATCTGTGCCTGCGCCAGCTCATACAGGAAGGTGTTCTCCACGGAGGGATCCATCTCGAAGGCGTGGCCCAGACCCATCTGCTCCTCGCGCATACCGGCGGTCTTGGCGAAGGCCTCGTTGATGAACTGGGAGGCCAGCACGGTGTGGGCGGCGGTGATGGCGTCGTCGGTGGTCAGGTAGTTATCCTCACCGGTGTTGATGATAACGCCGGCATAGCCGTTGATGACACGGGAGAAGTACTGGTCGACGATGGTACGCTGCATGTTGATATCGCGGAACAGGATGCCGTACAGAGCGTCGTTCAGCATCACGTCCAGACGCTCCAGAGCGCCCATGGCGGCGATCTCGGGCATGCACAGGCCGGAGCAATAGTTGCACAGGCGGATGTAGCGGTGCTGCTCCTCGCCCACCTCGTCCAGCGCAGCGCGCATCAGGCGGAAGTTCTCCTGGGTGGCGTAGGTGCCGCCGAAGCCCTCGGTGGTAGCGCCGTAAGGCACATAGTCCAGCAGGGACTGGCCGGTGGTACGGATCACAGCGATGATGTCAGCGCCCTGCTTGGCGCCGGCCTTGGCCTGGATGATATCCTCGTAGATATTGCCGGTGGCAACGATGATATACAGATAGGGGCCTTCCTTGTCGCCGAATTCCTTCAGGAACTCGTTGCGGGTGGCCACATTCTGATTGATGCGCTCCAGCGTGGCGTTGACCACGGGCATGATGGCGGCGCGGATCTCCTCGGCAGTGTGAACGGGCACACGGCTCAGGTCGATCTCACCGGCATTGACCTTCTCGGCCACGGTCTGGGGATCGCAATGATATTCCGCCATGGCGTTGCCGATATAGAAGGCGGCGCCGCCGGGCAGGATACCTTTTTCCAGCATATGATCGACAACGACGTTGGGCAGCGGCACTTCTACATCGTTCACGCCGTCGATGCCGAGCAGGCGGCAAACGGCCCGCTCGACAGTGACGGTGGTATGAACATCAATGAATTGCTGCACATCGTCGGCGACCTTGGAAGCGCTGGCGCGAGCTTTCGCCACCAGCTCAAGATTCAAATTCAGTTTGCTTTCCATACTTCGCCTTTCTGATGTGACTTATTTGACGTGACGGTCTCTTCTCAGCAGCTTGGTGGGCTCCAGATAACGCTGCTCGGTGCCCTGCGCGACCCAGGCCACACCGGTCTTTTCAGCCTTGCGCTTGCCGGTGCAGACATCGCAATGGCAGTTCTGCACATAGTGCTCAGGCTCTGTGTAGGAGGTGATCACACCCTCAAAGTTCCGCAGGATGACCTTGCGCGGCGTCTGAGAGATCACATAATTGGGCATGACGGGCGTCTTGCCGCCGCCGCCGGGAGCGTCGACCACGAAGGTGGGCACGCAGTAGCCGGAGGTATGGCCGCGGAGCGCTTCCATGATCTCGATGCCCTTGGAGACGGGCGTCCGGAAATGGCTCAGGCCCAGAGAGGGATCGCAGGCATAGATGTAGTAGGGACGGACACGGATGCGCACCAGCTCGTTGACCAGCTTGAGCATCACATGGACGCAGTCGTTGACGCCGGCCAGCAGAACGCTCTGGTTGCCCAGGGGGATACCGGCGTCAGCCAGCATGGCCGTAGCCTTGGCGGCTTCCTCGGTGATCTCGTTGGGGGTGTTGAAGTGGGTGTTCAGCCAGACGGGATGATACTTCTTCAGCATATTGCACAGCTCGGGGGTGATGCGCTGGGGCATAACGACGGGCGTGCGGGAGCCCATACGGATGATCTCCACATGGGGGATGGCGCGGAGCTTCTTGATGATGTATTCCAGCATCTCGTCGGAGACCATCAGACAGTCGCCGCCAGACAGCAGCACATCGCGGACCTCGGGATGGGCAGCCACATATTCGATGCACTTGTCGATCTGCGCCGTGGGGACTTCGCAGTCGTGCTGGCCGGCGAAGCGGCGGCGGGTGCAGTGACGGCAATACATGGAGCACTGGTCAGTGATCAGCAGCAGGACGCGGTCGGGATAACGATGGGTCAGGCCCGGGCAGGGAGAGTCGGTATCCTCGTGCAGGGGGTCGGCATCCTCGTAGTCCGCAAACTCCAGCTCGTGGCCGGTGGGGATCGCCTGCTTGCGGATGGGATCATAGGGATCGTTTAGATCGATCAGGGACAGATAGTAGGGGGTGATGGCCATACGCAGCTTGCCCAGCGTCGTCGCAACGCCCTCTTCCTCTTCAGCGGTCAGGTTGACATACTTTTTCAGCTCTTCCAGCGTCTCGATGCGATTTTCGACTTGCCAATGCCAGTCATTCCACTGTTCCGCAGGAATGTCCAGAAACAGACCGTTTTCTCTGCTCTTTCTCATAGCAATCTTGCTCCTTTATTTGTTAAAAAATTGACATTTCTTAGGCTGAAACCTGCAGGAGTACGCTCCTGCAGGTTTGAAGCTCTATTTGGTTCGATTAGACGTACTTCTCGTCGAACAGCTTGCGCAGCTTGGGAGACTTGCGCAGGACATCCAGCGTGATCTGAGCATGGTTCTTGGTGTAGCCATTGCCGATGATCATGGTGACATCCTTGCCGATACCCTCAGCGCCCAGAGCAGCCTTGGTGAAGCTGGTGGCCATGGAGAAGAAGTAGACCAGACCGTCGTCATGGACGGGCAGGATGGCGGACATCTCACAGGACTCGATGTTGACGCAGCAGATGGACAGATCGTATTCCTTGCCGTCGTTGACCTTCAGGGCCTCGTCCATGACCTGAACGGGCTTGGTGCAGTCAGCAACGATGACATCGGTATAGACGCCCAGCTCCAGCAGATCGGGAACCTGCTTGGGATTGCGGACAACGCCCACGACCTTGCCCTTGGGGCCGACCTTCTGCATGGCCTCATAGCCGCACAGAACGCCAGACTTGCCGTTGGCGCCCAGGATCAGGACGCTGTCGCCTTCCTTGGGGAGCTTGCGGGCCTGCGCAGGAGCGCCGGCCACATCCAGAGCGGCCAGAGCCAGAGCCTCGGACATATCATCGGGCATCTTGGCATACAGGGCAGACTCAAACAGAACAGCCTTACCAA
The DNA here is from genome assembly GCA_900555855.1 of uncultured Eubacteriales bacterium. Taxonomy (GTDB): domain Bacteria; phylum Bacillota; class Clostridia; order Oscillospirales; family Butyricicoccaceae; genus UBA4644. The sequence goes on from USML01000075.1 coordinate 3,446, forward strand.
CGATATCAACGCGGTCGATATCCTTGTGGATGGCCAGGATCTTCTCGATCTTGAGGGGAGTCATGGACAGGGAGACCAGGGAGACGATCTTGTCGCCGACCTTCAGGTCGAAGCCGGGCTTGGCCAGCAGGTCCTCGCCGATGCGGGCGACGACACCCTTGAACATACCGCCGGAACCGGTGACGGGGTTCTGCTGCTTGCCGCGCTCCGCGACGATACCCATGATCATTTCGCCGATCTTCTTCTCATCGCCGCCACAGGCTTCTTCGATCTGCGTGAAGGAAGCGGAGTCGATGTTCAGAGAAGTAACATCACAGATGATCTCGTTGGAATACTCTTTGGTCATGTCGTTGTCGACCTTCCAGGCGGCCTGGGTCAGAACGCCCTGGGGCTCGATCACGCGGTGTGCGCCGTACTTATTGCCTTTCATGGACATATTGGTTTCCTCCTAAAAAATTGTTTAATGACTTACTTCTTCAGGCCCAGGATCTCGCGGGCCTCAGCGGGGGTAGCGATCTCGCGGCCCAGCAGCTTGGCGAAGGCCACGACCTTCTCCACCAGCTCGCCGTTGGACTTGGCCTTGACGCCGCGCTCCATGTAGATGTTGTCTTCGAAGCCGACGCGGACATGGCCGCCCATGATGATGCCGGTGGCGACCATGGGCCAGGCGCCGCGGCCGACGCCAGTAACGGTCCAGGTAGAGCCGGCGGGGATCTTGTTGACCAAGAAGGCCAAATTCTCAGGCGTGGCGGGCGTGCAGCCGTTGACGCCCAGGACGAAGTTGAACTGCATGGGAGCGCCGGGGACCAAGCCCTTCTTGGCCATGTTCAGGACGGTATCCAGATGGCCGATCTCGAAGCACTCGTACTCGGGCTTGATATGGTTCTCGATCATGCGCTTGCCGAAGGCACGCATGGTGGGCATATCGTTGACGAAGATATCGTCGCCGAAGTTGCAGGTGCCGCAGTCCAGCGTCGCCATTTCAGGCATCAGCTCGGTGGGCTGCAGACGCTCTTCGGGGGTCATGCCGGTGGCGCCGCCGGTAGAGGGGATCAGGATCGCGCCGGGACAGGCTTCCTGAATGGCGGGCAGGATTTCGGCGAAGCGGGCCTTGGACTGGGTGGGCGTGCCGTCGTCCTCGCGGACATGGACATGGATGACAGCGGCGCCGGCGTCGTAAGCGGCCTTGGCCTCGCGGATCATTTCTTCCTTGGTGTAGGGAACGGCGGGGTTATGCTCTTTGGTAACTTCCGCGCCGCAGATGGCAGCGGTGATGATCAGTTTTTCCATAATCTCACCTCAAAGGGGCTTATTCCTTGACCTGCTTGCCGCGCTGACGGTCCTTGACGACCACGCAGGTGCCGGACGCACGGCAGACCACCACGGGCTCAGCCAGAACATCGCAGGCAGAATCGTTGATGTCGGGACGGGGCGTGATGACTTTCTTGGCGACGAAGGTCATCTTGCGGGAGGTGTTGCCGACATTGGTGATCTCGCCGGTAGCCTCGATATAATCGCCGGCATGAACGGGAGCCATGAACTCGACTTCGTCATAAGCCTTGAACAGGCCCTCGTCGCCGTCGTTCATGATCAGCAGCTCGGTAGCCACATCGCCGAACAGGTGCAGCATATGCGCGCCGTCCACCAGCTGTCCGCCGTAATGTGCATCCTCGGCGCCCATTCTCAGTCTGATCATAGATTTCATGATAGTTTCCTCCTAAGTTTTATTTGAATTTGTGATTACACGCAAAGGAAAAAGCGCTATGGAACAGCGGGACAGGCTTCCTTCCAATAGCGCTTCATGTCAACATGACAGTCACACCGCCCTGAGCGTTGTGCCCAAGCCGGCCCGGCAGGCTCCGGACAGGCTTTCGGCAAAAAACCCATTCCCCTGCCGCCTCCGAAAGGCCTTTTCGTTGTCATCGGCAGGATACCTCGTTTTTTGCGCCTCTATTGCAAATATATTCTTTTTTCGCGGAAGAAAAGCCCTCTTCCCTGCTTATGATTATAAGTTATTGCCGATTTTCTGTCAATAGATTTTTCCATGGATTTTCTGTTAAATCCCGTAATTTTCTTCCACCATTTTCAATATCTCCGGCCGCATCCCCAGCAGGCGGCAGATGTTCAGGGCGTCCCGCGGGCAGTCCTGCCGCCCCTCCACCCGGTAAAGGCCGTAATTCATGTGCCGGGCGATGAGCTCCACGCCCACATCGTCTCCCGCCTGGGCGATCTCCGTCTGGAGCCGGTCCACATCCAGATCCTTCAGGCCGATGACCTGATAGTGGGCGCTGCCCCGCTGGGCCACATTGTCATAATGGGTCGCCAGCACAGTGACGGCGTTGGCCCCGTTCAGATAGGAGGTCACTGCCTGAACGATGGCCGCGCCCTCGTCGGGGTTGGTGCCCCGGGCAAACTCGTCCAGCAGGATAAAGGCAAAGCCCTCCGGCAGCCGGCGGATCACCTGATTGAAGCGGACGATCTCCCCGCCGAAGCTGGAAAGGCCCCGGTCGATGGATTCCAGATCCTCCGAGATGATATGCATGCTGTCAAACAGCGGGACCTCCGCCGCCGCGGCAAAGGGGAAAAAGCCGCACTGAGTCAGCAGGATATTCAGGGCGATGGTCTTCAGCGCCACGCTCTTGCCGCCCATGTTGGCGCCGGTGATGACGGTGGCGCCCTTTTCCAGCGCGATGGAGACCGGCGTGAAGCGCTTGCCCTTTTCCTCCAGCACATCGGCGATCTGGGGGTTGATCATGTCCTCCATCCGCAGGCTGGCTTCCGTGAGCCGGGGCATGACGCCGCCGTATTTTTTCGCCAGCCCGGCCTTTTCTACAGTCAGGTCGATGTCCGCCACTGCGTCCATATTGTGCAGCATGGCGTCCAGATAGGGGCGCAGCTTTTCGGAGAGCTGGCCGCGAACCACCATCTCCTCGTGCTCCTCCTCTGCCGCCGCCAAAACGCGGCGGGCCAGCAGCGCCTCCTTCTCCTCCCCGCCGGGCAGACGGCGGATCTGATCCTCCAGATCCTTTTTTGCCTTGCGGGCGGTGCGCAGCCGGGGAGAATAGCTGTCGCTGATATAAAAGGTCGCGATGCGGTTGCGCTCCGGATCCAGCAGATCCAGCGCATCCCGGGTGTCCTCCAGAGAAACGCCTTCCAGCGCCAGCACCTGCTGCACCCGCTGAAACTGCGGCAGGATCTCATCGGTCTGCAGCAGGAAGCGCTTGACCTCAAACAGCTCGATCTCGTTCAGCGCCGCCTCCCGGCATTTGTTCACGGTCAGACGGATATTTTTCATGGTCATGAAGGTGCTGAGCATCTTGTTCAGCGGCTCCCGGCAGCGGTCCTCCCCCTCCAGGACCCGGCGGATATTGTTCAGCTGCCGCAAAAGCTCCGGCCGCTGCTCCGGCGAATAGGGCTGCAGCAGGCGGACGGCCTCCTCGCCGTAGGGCGAGCAGGGCCGCAGGGCGTCCATCACATATTGAAAGCCGATGTTTTCCTTTTGGGCGAATTTCAGTTCGATCATAGGTCAGTCCTCCACATTGATCACAGGCATATCCACGCTGGCCTGCATCTTTTCCATGAGCCGGTCCTTATCAAAATGGAAGCCGTAAGCCGAGAACGGATTGACGGTGACGGCCACCAGATTGACGCTGTCCATCACCCGCAGGTCGATGCCCCGGATGGCCAGCTTTTCATAATTGGCCCGCTTCAGCAGGATCTTGCTGCTGTCGCGCACCAGGAAGGTCAGGCCCTTCAGGGGCGCGTTGGACATGAGCAGCGGCCGGGCCAGCCCGTCAGACATGGCGCCGCCGAAAAAGATGGCCCGGGTCCCCGCCGCCTCCGGGCGGCGCAGCCCGTCTTCCACGGAAAGGCCCTGGGGCAGCTGCCATGGGCCGTCCTCCGTGAACAGCACGGTCCCCCGGAAGTCCTCCCCCAGCGCCTCCACGCCGCGCCGGATGGCCGGATCCTCCGTCTCCGGAAGGGTGAGCACCCGGCAGATATGGGCTGTATCCTCCACCACCGTGTCGATATCCTTATGATAGGAAGCGCCGGTGCAGAGGATGGTGGCGTCGCTGACGCTGCGGCTGCAGAGGGTCTTGCGGCTGAGGGCGCCGTCGATCATCACCAGATCCGCCCCAAACTGGCGGAACCGCCGGCCCAGCCAGGCCAGCTGCGCCGTCATGGAGGGGCCCGCCAGCTGGATGCTGCCGTCGCTCCTGGCCCGGAGCATCACCACATCGCCCATGGGTGTGGAGATGCCGGTGGTGTCCAGGATCTCCCGGGTCACATCGCAGTGCCGGAGGATCAGCTCCGAGGCCGTGGCCACCAGCGTTCCCTCCCGCACATAGATGCCGGGTTTTTTGGTGCCGGTGACCAGATCCTTGCTTTCGCCGTCCCGGCCGATGGAGGTAAGGGCGATGGTCTGGCCGCTGCCGCTGACCTCCTGAATGATCTTGTTGAGCACGGTGGTCTTGCCGGCGTTTTTGCACATGCCGATGATAGACACCGAGCGATAGGGTCTGATCAGCCCGCTGAGGGTGGTTTTCATGCCGTTCTTCTCACTTTCCGCAGGAGCCGCACGCTTCCAGCGCGTCTCCGATGATCACATTGGACACCAGAAACCCTTCCGGCGTCAGATACCAGCGGCCGGCCTCCCGCTTCACATGGCCGCTTTTCACATAAGGCTCCAGCCTTTGGGCGAAGGGAGCAAACGCCCGGCGGAACCGGGTCTGAAACGCATCTTCGTCCACGCCGTCCACCGTGCGCAGCGCCAGCATCAGATATTCCCCCACCCGCAGCTCCGCAGGGCAGGAGATCTCGTCGGCGTCCTCCACGATGGGCCGCTGCCCCTGCATCCCGCCCAGATAGGCCGCGATGTCCGGGGTGTAATAAAACCGTTTTCCGTTATAAAAGCTGTGGGCCGCGCAGCCGAAGCCCAAGTATTCGCTGAGATCCCAGTATTTGCTGTTGTGCCGGGAGCGGAAGCCCGGCCTGGCAAAGTTGGAGATCTCATACTGCTGAAAGCCCCGCTCCTCCAGCCGTCTGGTCAGCGCCAGATACATATCCGCCTGCAGATCGTCGTCCGCCCGGGGCGGATTTTCCAGAAAGAGGGGCGTCCCCTCCTCCAGCTTCAGGGCATAGCAGGAAATGTGCCTGGGCTGCAGGGCGCACAGGGCGTCCACGCTGCGCAGGCAGCTTTCCAGATCCTGCCCCGGCAGACCGAACATCAGGTCCACCGAGAGGTTCTCCGTGCAGTATTGCCGGATCAGCTCCGCCGCCCGCTGCGCCGCGGCAAAATCATGGATCCTGCCGATGCGCCGCAGCTGCCCGTCGTCTGCCGACTGGACGCCCATGGAGATC
>USML01000076.1 GCA_900555855.1 uncultured Eubacteriales bacterium
GATGCTGCCGTAATCCAGCAGCTCCCAGGAATTGCCCCGGTGGCCTTCCCGGCTGAGCATCTGCTCCCCCAGCTGCTCCAGCGTGTACTCGGCATAGTCGCAGAGCGTCTTGACGTGGGTGGAGCTGGTGGCGGTGCAGATTAGAAAAAAGTCGGCGAGGGTCGAAATGTCGGTGATGCCGATGAGGCGGATGTCCTCACCCATTTTGGCGTCGAGCGCCTTTGCCGCAAGCGCGGCCACTTCTTTTGCACTGAGCATGGTTTTTATGTTCCTTTCTGATCTGTATCGGGTTCTTCCCAGACCGTACCGTCCGGGAAGGGGTCTTCTGTAGGCTCGGATGCGCCGGGTTCCTGCGGCTCATCCGGATCTTCTGGATCTCCCGGCTCTTCCGGGGCATCCTGCGGTTCGTCCGTCTGCTCCGGTTCCTCCGGCGCTTCCGGCTCCGGGCCAAAGGCACGGGTCAGCTCCTCATGGAAATAGCCGCCCAGCTGCTGCTGCAGCAGGGCTTTTTTCTTGTTCTGGGCGGGCTTTGCCACCAGCAGAAACAGCGCTACCCCGGGAAAGACCAGCGCACAGACCAGGATGACATTCCGCTGGATAAACATCGAGACGCACCCTGCGATCACCAGCAGGACCCCCAGCAGGATCCCGATGCTCTCCGTTTTCTGATAGCTTCCCAGTTTTTTTGACAGCTCCGCGTCGCTCATCTGTTGTTGCATATTCGTCATGGCTCGTTCCTCCCTGATCCCTGTGCTGCGGAAGCTGCCGCAGCGTCTGTTTCTTCCCGGCAAAGCGCATCCTCCGGCTGGATGGCGTCAATGATCCCCATAAACCAGCGCAGCTGGCTGAGGAACCGCTGCCGCAGGTCCGATGCGTCGGCCTTGCCCTTTCCCAGCGTCAGAAGGTCCCGGCCGGTCCGGACGGCCACATGCAGCCTGCCGTCGCGGAGAAAGGCCATGTAGACCGGGCCGCCGCTCCCGTCTGCCGCGGCAAGGATCGACGACATCATGCGGGGCGTGAGCAGGCTGCGGGCCTCCTGGGGGCTGGCGGCGGTGACGAGAAATCGCGCATGAAAGGCCGGGTCTTCCGTCTCCGCGCCGTCGGCTTTGTGCTGCCGGCGCAGGGCCCTGTCGTTTTCAGAAAGGCGGACCTCGCCGGGGAAGGACTGGCCGAAGTCGCACACCAGCCACTGCCCTTGAAATTTCTTTTCCTTCCGTTCTTCCCAGGCACTGCGCTCCTCGTTGTAGAAGCTTTCCGCCTGATAGAGGGTGATATCGCTGAGCGCCACCTTCCGCCCGTGATAGACGCCCCGGATATAGTCGCTGCCCCGGCTGCTGTTATATTCGAAGGGGAACACCATGCCCGCAGCCTCCACCAGCTCGCTGGGAATGCCGCGGGAGGGGGTATATTCCACCTCCTCCAATACCTGGCGGAGCGCGCCGCTGATGATATGATCGCTCAGCAGCGTTTTCACGGCCTGACCGTGCTTGCCCATCTGATAGCCGAATACCAATGTGAGCACCAGACAGGCAAAGGCCAGCGGCGTGTTGTCTCCGCTGAAGAGCAGGATGGTCCCAAGGCCCGCCGCGCAGGTCAGAAGCCTGAAGACCACGCTCAGGGCGCGGTGCTTGCCGAGCGCTGCCGCCAGCTGCTCGTTGGTCATGGTCTGCGTTTCGTTCATAAGCGTCAACCCCTTTCTCAAAAAAGCGCCGCTTTACTTTCCGGTCGCTCCGGCTCAGTCACACAGATCGAAATACAGGCTGCTGTAGGGATCCAGCGTGTCAAGATCCAGAATGGCGGCTTCGGGCGAGATGCTGTCCAGCTGCATCCGCTTCGCGCAGTCCCGGTAATTGTCCGGCTGGGCCGCGGCGGCAAAGATCAGACCGTCGTAATCCGCCGGCACATAGACGGCATAGCTCTTGGTAAGGACCCTGCCCCAGTCGCCCACATCGGAGCGCCACTCCGTGGAATAGGCAAACTCGATCAGACTGCTGCTTCCCTGCCAGCTGACGGTGTGGAGATAATAGTTGTCGCCGCGGCTGCTGTTGTCATAGGCCGAGGCCGTGGTGAGCCACATGCCGGTATAGGCGTCATACAGCTCGCCGGAGACCACATTAAAGATCTGCCCCACCCCCAGGACGGCTTCCTCCGGAAGATAGCAGATGGCGTCAAAATGCAGCTCCCGGATGCCGTCGTGGGTATAGTCGCCGTTTTTGACGATCTCCCAATAGCAGTCGTTCAGCCGGTAGCCGTCGCCCAGGCCGGAATAGGTGCAGACGCCGTTTGCCAGCAGATAGGTGCCCGCGTCTGTCTGCGCGTTGATCTCCAGCCCATTGCGGGCGAAATAGGGCTCGCTGGACTGGATGCCCTCCACCGGGAAGAGCGCGCCGCCATTGGCGATGTCCATCAGGTCGCCGCTGACCGTCCGGTCCAGCTGCAGCACATCGCCGCTGCCGTCAAAATGAAGGGTCACGCCGGTCTCGTCGGCCCAGAGAGTCCCATAGTCCAGGACCTCGTCCTGCTCGTTGACAAATTCCCAGGTGGCGTCGTCGCGGATCCGGAGCCAGAGGTTTTCGCCCTGATATTCCCAAAGGCCCACATAATCCTCCAGCACCTCCGGCGTCTCCGGCTCGATCAGATCGCCCCGGCCCTCCTCCTGGATGGACACCGTGGACAGATCCTCCCGGAATACATAGCGCTGCACCGGATCCCAGATCCAGATCAGCTCCGTCAGATCGTTGTTTTCGTGGATGAAGCTCACCAGCACATCGCTCTCGCCGTCGCCGCTGAGGTCTTCAAAGGAGATGGCGTTGAAGGCCTGCTCCGCATCGGGGATATGCATGGGAAAGGCCACACTGTCAAACAGGATCTGCTCCGGCAGATCCCGGTAAAAGGCCGCGCTGCTCTCGCTCACCGTCACCAGAACATCCACGCTCTCGCCGTCGTGGGTGATGGTGCCGCTGGCCGCCACCACGCCGCTGACCCGCCAGTCGTCGCCGGTCAGCTCCGGATCCGATCCGCAGGCCCCAAGGCTCAGGCAGAGCACAGCCGCCAGCAGAAGGCTCAGGCTTTTTTTCAAACGGTTCATTGTGTTCATCCTCTCTTTCTGTCACTCCATCAGGTAATAGGCCCCGGCGTCGTCCCAGATCAGGGTGTCCGTGTCAAACTCAAAGACCCGGTAGGAAACGCCCGCATAGACGGTGGAATCCGCATAGTAGATGCTTGCCTCGTCGGTGGAATAGCTGAAGGTCCCGTGATCCATTTCCGCCGGCTCCGCGCCGGGGGCCCGCTGGTAATAGCTCCAGTTGCCGGAAGCATCGATGACGATATAGGTCTCTGCGGAAAGATCGCCTTCGTAGTACCAGACGCCCGCAAACTCCGAAACATTCCGCTGATAAAGCTCGGAGTTCCAGCTGTAATAGGGATCGTCCCCGCCGGACTGGCTGCCGCCTTCCTCGGGAACATCGGGCGGCATCGTCTCGTCGTCCTCCGTAAGGCCGTCCCGTCCGTCGTCCGGGATGTCGCCGCGGCCATCGTTGGGATCCCACGGCGCAGCATCCTCGGTATCGCTGGGATAGAAGGAGCCGTAGGAAGCAAAATACAGCGTTCCGTCATCCTCCTCGGCGAAAAGGCTGCTGCCGCCGCTGTCTTCATAGGCATAGGTCTCCTGATATTCTGTGTCGTAGCCGAGCCAGCCGCTGATATCTGCGTTTTCTCCGAAGAGCTCCCAGGTGCCGTCGGCAAAAAGCTCCAGATACACCCATTCTCCGGAGGGATCCGTGGGCAGATAGGTGCCCGCCAGCGCGCTGGCGTCCATGGCATAGATCACGCGGTCCGTCTCATCCGACGGCGTATCCGGCAGATCCTCGAACCGGTCGCCCCGGCCCTCGCCGGGGTCGGCAATGTCCTCTGCGCCGCCGCAGGCCGTGCAGACAAGGCACAGCGCCAGCAGAAGGCCGAGGAGAATATGCAGTTGTTTTTTCATGCTGATCCTCCTTCTTTTCCTGCGCCGGGTCTGTTACGCCGCCCGCAGGTAGCAGTCGTATTCGCCGCCCCAGTAGAGCGTGTTTTCCGCCGCGACGGTCATGTCGTAGACCGTATCGTCAAAGCGCGCGGAGCTGGCATAATACAGATCCGCAGTATCCGGATCTGCGCTGAGGGTCCCGCTGTCCACCGCGGTCATATCGCCGTCGCCGTCAGCGCGCTCATAAAGCGTCCAGCCGCCGGCTTCGTCGATCTCAATGACGCTGGGCGCGCCGGCGTCCCCATCCAGATACCAGGTCCCCGCCAGAGCCGCGAAGTCGCTGTCGCCGATGTTCTCGCCCGGCAGGTCGCCGCTGACCTTTGCAAAGGCGCCCAGAGACGCCACATGCAGGCCGCCGTCCTCCTCCGACCAGCTGCGGTATGCCATGCCGTCGTGCTCGTTATAGAAATAATCGCAGCCGTAATCCGGGACAGACTGGATAAAGCCGCTGGCCGTCACATCGCCTGCGGCATCATACAGGGCAAAGCGCACTTCGTCGCCGGCTTCCGCCGGCTCCACCGTCATCGTGCCGCCGTCCTCCCCTGTCCAGACGCCGCCGTAGGCGTCCAGATCCGCCATGAGCAGCGAATCCTTTACCAGATCTTCCAGAGAATCTGGGGCGTCATCGGCTGGGGCGTCATCGGCGGGGGTGCCGCCGTCGCTGCCGCCGCCGCAGGCGGCAAGGCACAGGCAGAGCGCCAGCGCCAGCATCAGGGACAAAAAATGTTTCCAGAGCTTCATGGTTGCTTCTCCTTTTTTTTACAAATGACCTGTTTCAGTGCTCCTGCTCCACCATGGACAGGATCTCGTCGTGGCTCATCTCCACATTGCCGAAGCGGACGAAAATGCCGTTGGTAACGGCGCTGTTCCATACCTGCGGGTCGGAAAGAGACCGGAAGCGGAACTTGTCCAGATACGGCCGCATATCCAGAAGCAGACGGCTCCCGGAAATGAAATCCACCTGCAAAACATGGCCGGCCAGCGGCTTGACCGCTTCAATGTATTTCCGGTCCAAAGGCACACCTCCTTTTTCAAATATAAAAAGATCCACTGTTATGGTACAGTGGATCTGAAAAAAGAACCATTCACAAGTTGTTAGGTTTTTTCCGGCAGCAGGGCCAGCAGCAGCCGCCGCTTTGCCCGGGGCTCGCCCTCCAGCTGGAGCTTTCCGTAGATCTGGTTGATATACTGCCGGACGCTGCCCTCGGAGAGATAGAGCCTTTCCGCGATCTCCCGGTTGCTCATGCGCTGCGCCATCAGCCCCACGATCTCATATTCCCGCGCCGTCAGCGCAGCAAGGGCCGCCGGCCGTCCGGCTTCCGCCATTCGGCGCTCCGCCGCTTCGCCAAGGACAAGGATCTGCGCCGTCAGCCCGGTCTGCAGCCGCTCCGCAAGCAAAGGCCGGAGAAAACGGCAGTTCTCCGCGAAGGGGAGCGCAAGGCCGTCCGGCCCGGCGTCGGCCAGCGCCCGCTCCAGCAGGGCCCGCGCCTCCGAGTGCTTGCCCAGCATCTCATAGGCCGCCGCCGTCTGGATCCGGATGTGCAGGCCCACCAGCGCGTAGTGCATTCCTTCGCAGACGGCCAGCTGTCCCTCGCTGCGGCCGATGACCTTGGCATAGTCGCCCTGGGCAAGGTAGACCTGATTTTCGATCATTTCGATCATGGGCCGGCCCGGCGCAAGGAAATGGACCGTGGAGAGCCTGTGCTGCGCAAAGACCGCGGGGATCCGCTCCGGCTGGCCCCGCAGGGCGCGGCAATAGGCGTCGGCCGCGTTCCAGACGTTCAGCCATGCCGCATTGTGGTGCCGCAGCAGCGCGCTGCGGCGCTCCTCCGGGGTGCTGTGCTGCCGCAGGTCCAGAAACAGCGAAAGCCGCCGCGCCAGAAAGTCGCAGCACAGGGCCATGTTTTCCTGCCCGTTGTCCCGGATCTGGGCATAGGCCCGCTCCAGGGCGATGTGGGCGTCGGTAAAGCGGCCCTGACAAAACAGCGCCTCCGCCCGCATCAGAGTCTCCGCCCCCTGGCCGTGGTTGTTTGTGATCTTATAATAATGGGGCATACATTCGTCCATCTCGGCCAGCTCGCGCTCCAGCTCCCCCGGCCCCCGGTAAAACATCATCAGAACGGAGGGGGAGCCGAAGGTCCAGCCGCCGCTGCTGCTGATGCTGATGGCGGGACGGGACATCTGGGCGCTGGCGCTGCGGTGCAGCCGGCTCATGGCGCTGATGTCGTTGTAGCAGAGAAAGCTCAGGATCAGGTCGCATTCGCCCAGCAGATTGCCCCGCTCCTCGGGGGAGAGCTGGGGCCTTTCGGCGATGGCGGCGAGCAAAAGCGCCTTCAGCTCCAGCATTTTCGGGATGTTCCGCCAGTTGAACATGTTGCGCATCAGCACCAGCAGGGCAAAGGGATGGGCCTTCAGCGTCTCCGGCGGACACTGCTCCAGCGCTTCCAGCACGGAAGCCGGCTCCAGAGAGGAGAGCAGGATGCCCGCGTCCTCCTGCACCACCCGGAGCAGCGCGTCGTTGTCTTTGGCCGCCCGGTAGGCGGCGATGGCGTGGAGATACTGCCGGTGATCCTCATACCATGCGCCGAAGCGCTCCCAGTAAGCGGTCTGGCGCGCCGCCGGCAGCACCTGAAACGCCCGGAGGGCGCATTCCTTCATCATGTGGTGGAAGCGGTAGGCCGCGCCGTCCGGCAGACGCTTGACAAAGGCATTCTGCCGGGTCAGTGCGTCCAGCAGAGCTTCCGCACGGTCGTCTTCCATGACGAACCGGGCCATTTCCACGGTGAACTCATCGGCAAGCCCCATGACGGCCAGAAACTCCCGCTGGGTTTCGGGAAGCGGGTCGATCATGGCGGTGGTAAAGATGGAGGAAATATCAGAGGCGCGGTCAGGCAAAGCACCGTGTTCGGAAAGCATCCGAAGATTCAGATAGACTGCGGAAAACCATCCCTCGCTGTAATACAGCAGCTTCTCGATCTGCTGGTCGGAAAGCTCCGTGCCGCACCGGTTGGTGTAGACGGCAAGCTCTGTGTGGTTCAGTCGGAGCTGCTCCATGCCGATTTGATAGACTCGCCCGCCCAGGCGGACGAGCTCTGCGGCCGGCAAAAAAAGATCCCGGCTGGCAACGATCAGGTGTGCATTGGCGGGCAGGCGCCCTGCAAGCGCACAGAGAACGCTTGAAGCGCGCTTGTCCGTCAACAGATGAAAGTCGTCTATAAAAATATAGCAGGGGCCAGCACCTGCCAGCACATGACAAAGATCCTCGATCAGCAGGCCGCTGCTGGCCTCGTCCGTGGGGCAGGCATAGTCCCGCAGAACATCAAACCCCGCCCGCGCAAAGGCAGCCTGTATGCTTTTCCAGAAGATGGCCAGATTGCCGGAATATACGCTGATCTGGATGATGCGCGGCGCTTCGGCTTTGGCCCGCTCTGCCAGATACCATTCCACCGCCGTGGTCTTTCCGTAGCCCATAGGGGCCACCACGGTGGTCAGGGCGCAGCGGGAGATTGGCCGCAGGCTTTCCTGCAGCCGCTCGGATATGTAGATGGTGTTCAGGTTCCATTTCGGCTTTGGCATGGCGCACCTCCTGCTTCGCTGCCGGATGGCCGCGTTGTGCGGCGCTCCGCGTGCTGAACTCATTATACCGGAATAAAAAGCCGGAGACAAGAGCTTCTTTTTCGGAAAAGCGCCCGCCCTGCGCCCGCGGCGAAAAAACGGCAGCGGGCAAAAAACAGGCCCGCCGCAAGGACGGGCTTTTGCGTAAGGGGCGCGGTTATGCGTTTATCTGATAGGAGGCCATGATGCTGTTTTGCCCTTCCAGGCGGTCAAAACCGGCGGCGGTGTATAACGCGATCTCCGCCGCGGCATCCGCATCGACCACCACCATCATCTGATTTGGCCTGTTCCATTGGATCGCCTTTACCAGCAGCGCCAGTCCGTCGCCCCGCCGCGCGGCTTCCGGCGTGAGAAACAGGTCATAGATCTCATTGACCTCATGGCAGCGCTGCACATCCAGATAGCCCTGGACCTGTCCGTCCCGGATGACCAGCAGGACCCGGAACTGATCCTGCGCCGAAAGGATCCGCTCGGCGGTCCAATAAGTGTCGGTGGTATGCATGGCGCAGTACTGCTCCACCCACGGTTCGGAAAGCGGCTGGATCTGGCCGGTGGATATGCGCGGGGAAGGCCGGGTCAGAAGCATTTTCTGCTGCTCCGGGTCAAATGCGGCCCCTTTCATCCGCAGCGGCCCGGAAATGGCGGTGTTTCGCGGATTGAAAATGAGATCCATATTGCAGCCCCGGTAGTTCCGCTCCATATAGGAAAGCATCTCGGTAAACGCCGCTTCCTTTCTGGTAAGGCCCACGATCATCTCAATATACCGCTCCGCCGGAAGGACGAGCCAGACAAAAAGCCCCTCGGTCACGCCGCCCTCCGAAACGGCAAAGGCAAGCTCGCCGGCCCGCGTTAATGAACGGTAGAGATTATCCCTGTCATAGGTGAAATGCGGGTCGGAATACCGGGGATGTCCGGCCAGTTCGCCGATAAAAGCCTCGTATTTTTCAAAAGAACTGATTTGCTGAACCGTCAAAGATATCGCCCCAAATCCCAATTTTCTGGCCCCAGTATACCATGCGGAACATAAAAACGCCACCGTAATTCTTTGAAAATTACGGTGGCGTTCTGTCATAACGCAACACTATAGATTTTTTTCGAAATTTACTTTCAAAAAATCGTCG
>USML01000077.1 GCA_900555855.1 uncultured Eubacteriales bacterium
GCAAAACTCGTTTTGCGGGAAGAAAAACCCAGCGAAGCGGTTTTTCGACAGTCTCCAAGGCCGCTCCCCAGAGGGAGCGGCCTTTTGCCTGTTTCTTTCTTCTGTTTATTCCGGCGGCGCTGCGGTCACATAGGGCCGCAGCCGGGCCAGGATGCCGGGACCGATGCCGTCCACCGCCTGAAGCTCGCCCACGGAGGAAAAGGGGCCGTGGGTCTCCCGGTAGGCGAGGATCCGCTGGGCCAGCGCTTCGCCGATGCCCGGAAGGGTCTCCAGCGCAGCCTGATCGGCGGTGTTCAGATCCAGCAGCGCGCCGGTCTCCGCCGCCGTAAACTCCGGGGCGAAGGTCACAAGCGGCGGCAGAGCGCTTCCTTCGGCCGACCGGGGCGGGAGCCGTCCGCCGGTGAGCCGGAAAAAGCGCAGCGCACCCAGCCCTGCCGTCAGCAAAAGGGCGCAGCACGCCAAAAGCAGCCTCCGCTTCATCAAAGCGCCCCCGTTTCTGAAAGAATTTTGAAAATTTTTCCCTGCCCCCGCAAGATGGTTGCAAAGCATCCCGGGATTTGCTAAAATAATACCACAAATCAAGTGAAAACAACACAGGGAGAGGTCGAAATGGTGAAAAAAATAATTTGTCTTCTGTTTGCAGCCGTTTTGCTGGCGACGCCTGCCCTTGCGGCCACCGCTCCCGAGCATCCGGTGGCGGCCAAGGGAGCCATTCTGTATGAGCTGAACACAGATACCGTCCTGCTGGAGCAGGACGCCGACGCCCGGCTCTATCCGGCCAGCACCACCAAGCTGATGACGGCGCTGGTGGCGATGGAATACGGAAATCCGGAGGATATCATCACCGTGCCCGCCGCGGCGGTGGACGGCCTGTTTGAGCTGGGCAGCGCCAGCTATCTGCTGGCGGGGGAGGAGATCTCCTTCATGGACCTGATGGAATATATGCTCATCGCCTCCGGTAACGACGCGGCCAACGCCATGGCCATCCATATCTCCGGCAGCATCAGCGCCTTTGCGGACCTGATGAATAACCGGGCGCAGGAGCTGGGCTGCACCAATACCCATTTCGTCAATCCCCACGGGCTCCACGACGAGGAGCACTATACCTCCGCCCGGGATCTGCTGCGCATCGCCAAGGCTGCCATGGAGAATCCCACCATTGCGGAGATCGTGGCCAAGGACGAGGTCGTCCTGCCCATCACAAACAAGCACCCCCAGACCACCACAAAATACACCACCAACTATCTGATCTCTCGCAAGAGCACCCGGGAATATTACTACGAGGGCGCCATCGGCATCAAAACGGGCACCACCACGCCGGCGGGGCTTTGTCTGGTGGCCGCCTGCGTCAAGGGCGATTATACCTATTACACCGTGGTCCTGGGCGCGGAGAAGGGGGAAAACGGCGAGCGGAACCAGTTTATCGAGACGGCGAAGCTCTTTGATTACGGCGCGGAAAACTTTTCCCAGCAGGTGATGCTCAGCAGCAGCGAGCCCATCGCGGAGGTGCCGGTGCGGCTGTCCAACGAGAAGGACAGCGTTGTGGTGACGCCCAGCGAGAACATCACGGCCATGCTGCCCAACGCCTTTGAGACTTCGGACCTGACCATGAAGTATACCGTGGAGGAGAGCGTGGCCGCGCCGGTGCAGGCCGGCGATGTTCTGGGCAAGCTCACCGTCTCCTACGAGGGCAAGACCTGGCAGCTGGATCTGGTGGCCTCCTCCGACGCCGCCCGCTCCACCGTCCTGTATATTCTGGATCGGATCACCGGCTTTTTTGCCAGCACCGCCTTTAAGATCATCGTGGCGTCGATCGTGGCGCTGATCGTGATCCTGGTGGTCTATGTGATCCTGGTGAACCGCCGCCGGGCGAAGCGCCGCCGCCGGAGACAATAAGAAGGCAAAGGGAACAGAGCATCTGAGCCGGCGCTTGCCGGCTTTTTTCCGGAAGGAGGAAGCGCACCATGAACATGAAGCCCATCAATGAAAACTATTCCGTCACCCCCATGCGCACCGAGGTGTTCCGCCAGCTGGAGCGGGCCATTCTCAGCGGCGATCTTTCGCCGGGGACAAGCCTTACCGAGGTGAAGCTCTGCGGCGAGATGGGCGTCTCCCGGACGCCGGTGCGGGAAGCGCTGATGCAGCTGGAGCTGGAGGGCCTGGTCAAGACCACCCACAACAAGGGCGCGGTGGTGGTGGGCATCTCCGAACGGGATGTGGACGATATCTATACCATCCGGGTCCGCATCGAGGGTCTGGCGGCCCGGCGGGCGGCGGAAAACATCACCATGGGAGAGCTGGAGGAACTGCAGGAGATCGTGGAGCTGCAGGAGTTTTATGTGGGCCGGGGCGATAATCTGCAGGTCTGGAATCTGGACAACCGGTTCCACGAGCTGGTCTATGAGGGCTGCCGCAGCCGGCCGCTGAAGCAGATCCTTTCCCTGTTCCACAATTACATCCAGAAGGCCCGGGAGGCCACCGTCCGTCAGGGACGGGCCGCCGCTTCCACCCAGGAGCACCGGGAGATTGTGAACGCCATCGCCCGCCACGACCCGGACGAGGCGGAGCGGCTCATGGGCGTTCATGTCCAGAACGCCAGAAACAGCTTTTTTGAGCTCATCGAATGACGGAGGCACAGGAGTGGAAGACAAGACCAATGTGATGCGGATGCTGGAGCAGGCCGGCGTTACCTATACGCCCCACAGCTACCCTCATGGCAAGGAAGCGGTGGACGGCGTCACGGTGGCCCGGCTGCTGGGGCTGGATCCCCAGCGGGTATTCAAAACGCTGGTGACACGGGGCGCTTCCGGCGGCTTCTGTGTTTTTGTGATCCCGGCGGAGGCAACCCTGGACCTGAAAAAGGCCGCCCGGGCGGCGGGGGAGAAGAGCGTGGAGCTGCTCCATGTGGCGGAGCTTCAGAAGATCACCGGCTATGTGCGGGGCGGCTGCTCGCCCATCGGCATGAAAAAGCAGTTCCCCACCTTTTTTGAGGAGACGGCGGTGCTGTTTGACACGATCCTTGTCTCTGCCGGGCGCATCGGCGCGCAGGTGGAGGCCAATGGGGAGGCGCTTGCCGCGCTGTGCGGCGGGAGCTTTGCCAGCCTGACGGCGGATTGAGGCGGAGGAGGACCTATGATCGAAACGATACTCTGGGATGTGGATGGCACGCTGCTGGACTTTGCCGCGGCGGAGAGCGCGGCCATCCGCCGGCTGTTTGCCGAGTTTGCGCTGGGAGACTGCACGGAGGAGATGCTGCGGCGCTATTCCGCCATCAACAAGCGCTGGTGGGAGCGGCTGGAGCGGGGTGAGGCCACCCGGCTACAGGTTTTGGAGGGCCGCTTCCGGGAATTCTTTACCGCCGAGGGGCTGGATGCTTCCCTGGCTCCGGCCTTTAACGAGCGCTATCAGGTCTGTCTGGGAGATACTATCGTTTATCGGGACGACAGTCTGGCCATCGTCCGCGCCCTGCGGGGCCGGGTGCGGCAGTATGTGGTGTCCAACGGGACGGTGGTGGCCCAGGAGAAAAAGCTTCGCCTGTCCGGCTTGGGCGCGCTGATGGACGGCGTGTTCCTCTCCGAGGAGCTGGGGGTGGAAAAGCCCGACCCGGCCTTTTTTGACCGGGTGTTTTCTGCCATTGGCCCGGTAGACCGGCAGACCGTACTTATCGTGGGCGATTCCCGCACCAGCGATATTCGGGGCGGTCTCAACGCCGGCATCCGTACCTGCTGGTATGCGCCGGAGGGCGGCGCGGAGGAGGACGGTATGCAGGCAGATCATGTGATCCGGGATCTGCACGAGATCTTCGCGCTTCTCTGAGCGTGTGCGGCCCTTTGGGCCGCTTTTTTACGGGAAATCGTTGACATGTCAACTGGATCGGTAGTATACTTTCGGACGGAGATGATCGTATGATGGATGATATTCGGCAGTGCTTCCGGCGGATCCACCGCTGGGCGCAGTGCTATGTGCAGCGCCATACTCGAGAGACGGGCCTGACGCCTGCACAGATCGAGGCCCTGCGGCACATCGTATACCATAAGACCATGAGCCAACAGGAACTGGTGGAGGATATGGGCATCGATAAGGCCGCCGTCACCCGGATCGTGGCGGCGCTGGAGCAGGAGGGCTATCTCTGCCGCTGCCCGGACCCCCGGGACGGCCGGGCCAAGCTGATCCATTCCACAGAGAAGGCCATCCATATCAAGGACGATGTGGCGGCACTGGAAAATGAATACTACGACTGGCTGCTGCAGGGGCTTTCCCCGGAGGAACGGGAGAGCTTTGAGCGGCAGCTTCGCCGGTTGATGCAGCGGGCCAGAGAGGGCCGCCGCTGCTGCTACAGCCAGATCCATGGGGAGGACGAAACGCAATGCAGCTGATCGTCCGCTATGTGCGGCCCTATTTCAAGCGCATGAGCCTGGGCCTGCTGGTGAAGTTCACCGGCACCATCATGGACCTGCTGCTGCCCTATATTCTGGCTCATATCATTGATGATGTAACACCCCTGCAGGATATGGGGCTGGTGGTGCGGTGGGGCTTTGTGATGCTGCTCTGCTCCTTTTTGGCCATCGCAGGCAATGTGATCGCCAACCGCATGGCCTCCCGGGTGGCGCGGGACACCACCCGCCGCCTGCGCCACGATCTGTTCCGGAAGATCTCCTATCTTTCCAACCGGCAGATCGACGATTTCACCGTCCCAAGCCTGGTCTCCCGTATGAGCACGGATACCTACAATATCCATCGGATGGTGGGTATGATGCAGCGCATGGGCATCCGTGCGCCCATTCTTGTGCTGGGCGGCGTGGGCATCACGCTGTTTCTGGATCCGGTGCTGGCGCTGGTGCTGACGGCCATGCTGCCCGTGATCCTGCTGATCGTGTATGCCGTTTCCCGGGAGAGCATCCCTATGTTTGACCGGCTGCAGCAGGCCGTGGACCGGATGGTCCGGGTGGTGCGGGAAAACGCCTCCGGCGTTCGGGTCATCAAGGCGCTGAGCAAAACGGAGGATGAAAAGGCCCATTTCGATCAGGTCAACCGGCAGGTGATGCAGGCGGAAAACAGGGCCAACAATGTGATGGCTCTCAGCAAGCCCGCCATGAACCTGACGCTGAACCTGGGGCTGGTGCTGGTGGTGCTGGTGGGCGCGGTGCGGGTAAACCGGGGTCTCAGCAGCCCGGGCACCATCACGGCCTTTCTCACCTATTTCACCATCATTCTGAACGCCATGATGTCTGTGACGCGGGTGCTCACCATGTGGAGCAAGGCGCTGGCTTCCGCCGGGCGCATCGAAGAGGTGCTGTCTGCGCCGGAGGAGCTGCAGCCCCAGGCGCTACCCCAGCGGGACGAAACGGCGCATATTGTGTTTGAAAATGTCAACTTTTCGTATAACGGGACGAAAAATAGCCTTTCCGGAATCAATTTTACCCTGAATCACGGGGAAAGTCTGGGCGTCATCGGCCCCACCGGCGCCGGCAAAAGCACGCTGGCCAAGCTGCTGCTGCGGTTTTATGATGTGTCGGAGGGGCAGATCCGGGTGGACGGAAGGGATGTGCGGAGCTTTGATCTGCAGGAGCTGCGGGAAAAATACGGCGTAGTGTTCCAAAACGATCTGCTGTTCCGCAAATCCGTGGGAGAAAACATCCGCATCGGCCGGAGCATCTCCACCCAGCGGCTGCTGCAGGCGGCAAAGGACGCCCAGGCGCTGGATTTCGTAGAGCAAGCCGGAGGCCTTGACACCCCGCTGGAGGCAAGGGGCGCAAACCTTTCCGGTGGGCAGAAGCAGCGGCTGCTCATCGCCCGGGCGCTGGCAGGACGGCCGGAGATCCTCATTCTGGACGACAGCTCCTCCGCGCTGGATTACCGCACCGATGCCGCCCTGCGGCAGGTGATCCGGCAGGACTATGGAGATACCACCACCGTCATCATCGCCCAGCGGGTCAGCTCCGTCCGCGCCTGCGACAGGATCCTGGTCCTGGAGGAGGGCCGTATGGCGGGCTTTGGCACCCATGCGCAGCTGATGGCGAGCTGCCCGCTTTATCGGGAGATCAGCCATCTGCAGATGGGAGAGGAGGACGCATGAAAACGAAAAAGACTTCCACCCTCCGCCGGCTGTGCGTCTATCTGCTGCAATATAAATGGCTGCTTCTGCTGGCGCTGGCGCTGACGGTGGGCTCCAATCTGTTTGCGCTCATCGGGCCGGCCCTGTGCGGCAGGGCCATCGATCTGGCGGAAATGGGGCCGGGAAAGGTGGATCTGCCCGCCGTGGAGCGCTATGCGCTGTGGATGGCGCTGTTTTATGTGGCGTCGGCAGTGATGACCTATCTGCTGAATGTTTTGATGATCGTCATTTCCCGCAAGGTCACCTACCGGATGCGGCGGGATATGTTCCGGCGGCTGGCGGATCTGCCGGTGGGCTATTTCGACAGCCACCCGGTGGGCGATATCATCAGCCGCATCTCCTACGATACCGACACCATCAACGGCTCCCTGAGCACCGATCTGGTGCAGATCTTTGCCAGCGTCATTACGGTGGCGGGGTCGCTGATCATGATGCTGCGCATCGCGCCGAAGCTGGTGCTGGTCTTTGTGGTGACGGTGCCCCTGTCCATGCTCATCACCCGGAGGATCAGCAAAAAGACCCATCCCCTGTTCCGTCTGCGGTCCCGCCGGCTGGGGGAGCTCAACGGCTTTGCGGAGGAGATGATCTCCGGGCAGAAGACGCTGAAGGCCTACTGTCAGGAGGAAAACACCCTCTCCGAGCTGGACGAATACAACGAGCGGGCCGTGGAGGCCTATTATCAGGCGGAATATCATGTGGCGGGCATGGGGCCCTCCACCAACTTTATCAATAACCTTTCGCTGACGCTGATCTCCGTCTTCGGCGCCATGATGTATATGGCCGGGGGCATCACCGTGGGCAATATCAGCTCCTTCGTGCTTTACAGCCGGAAGTTCAGCGGGCCGATCCGGGAGGTGGCAGACATCTTCAACGAGCTGCAGTCCTCCGTGGCGGCGGCAGAACGGGTCTTCCGCATCATGGACGAGCAGCCGGAGCCGCCGGATCCGGCAGACGCCCGGCCGCTGGGCCCGGTGCAGGGAGCGGTGGAGCTGGAGCATATCTCCTTTGGCTACACGCCGGGGCGGCCGGTGCTCCACGACCTGAGCCTGCAGATCCGGCCGGGGCAGCTCATCGCCATCGTCGGCCCCACGGGCGCGGGAAAGACCACGCTGATCAATCTGCTCATGCGCTTTTATGATATGGACGGCGGAAAAATGCGCGTGGACGGAAGAGACTGCGCCGGCGTCACCCGGAGCAGCCTGCGGCTGGCCTATTCCATGGTGCTGCAGGATACCTGGCTGTTTTACGGCAGCATTTATGACAACATCGCCTATGGCCGCCCCTCCGCCACGCGGGAGGAGGTGGAGGCTGCCGCGCGGGCGGCCCATATCGACGGCTTTATCCGCAGCCTGCCCCAGGGCTACGACACGATCCTGACCGACGACGCGGCCAACATCTCCAAGGGGCAGAAGCAGCTTTTGACCATCGCCCGGGCCATGCTGATGGACAGCCCCATGCTGATCCTGGACGAGGCCACCTCCAATGTGGACACCCGCACGGAGCTGCTGGTGCAGCAGGCCATGCGGGAGCTGATGCGGGATAAGACCTGCTTCGTGGTGGCCCACCGGCTCTCCACCGTGCGCCATGCCGACCGGATCCTGGTGGTGCGGGACGGCGACATCGTGGAATCCGGCGTTCATGCGGAGCTGATGGCCAAAAAAGGCTTTTATTGGGAGCTGTATCAGGCGCAGTTTGCATGATTTGGGATTTTTCCGCCAAACTACCCTCAGGGAGGCGGGAGCATGATCTGGATCGCTTGTGAAAACACATCAGACGAGGGCTGGCTGCGCCGGCTGCTGCGGCAGCGGGGGCTGGATGCGGCGGTGGGCGCGGGAGGCGGCTGTCAGGTGCGCATCGACCGGCAGGGGAGCGTCTGCTGCCGGGGACAGGTGATCACCTGCGGTCTGGACCGGCGGGCCACGGTGACGGCCTCGTCTCTCCTGCAGCGGGGCGGCATGGCAGCGCTGCAGCGGGAAATGCGGACGCTGGACGGCCGGCTGCTGCAGCCGCGGGAGCTTTCGCTGGAGGGCCTGCCGGGCACGATGACCCAGCGGATCACCGGGGCAGGACTGCTGCTTTTGCTGGGAGAAGAGCCGGAATGATCAAAAAGCCACGAAAACCGTGGCTTTTTTCGTTGCTTTTTTGCGTTTTTCCCAGAAAAAACCCTTGCAAATTCCGCCGGGCAGGAGTAAAATCATACCAGAATATGAATTGGGCCCCTTTTGCCCTGCAAAAGGCCATGGCCTTTTCTGTTTCCCTCGGGAAACAGAAAAAGAAGCCCCGTTGTGACCGGCTTTGCCGATTACATAAAAAAATAAACAGATAAAGGAGAAAAAACACATG
>USML01000078.1 GCA_900555855.1 uncultured Eubacteriales bacterium
TCCAGCTCTCCGCCCCCATGCGCTCCTTCTGCGCGAGCGCCCGGGGGCAGATCCGGGAGGCCGACTACCTCCTGGTCCACCACCAGAAATTCCCCTACTGGAACGCCGCCGACGAGATGGACCGGCTCCTGGACCTTGCCCACAGTCCCGCCGTCAGCCTCTGCTGCCGGGAAGGGCGCTATCTCTCCCGGCAGGAAAGGGCGTGAGACCATGGAACTGCTGACGCCCCGCCTCCGCCTCCGGGAACTCCGGGAGGCGGACTTTGACGCCCTCTATGCCGTCCTGGGGGACTCCGACATCACCCGCCACTCCCCCTACACCTTCGATGAGACCAGGGTCCGGAACTGGATCGCCCGGAACCGCCGCCGCTACGAGACCCTGGGCTTCGGCCTCTGGGCCGTGACGCTGCGGGAGAGCGGGGAGCTCATCGGAGACTGCGGCCTTACCCTCCAGAATATCCACGGCGAGCTCCTGCCGGAGATCGGCTACCACATCCGAAAGGACCGCCAGCGCCAGGGCTACGCCGCAGAGGCCGCCCGGGCCTGCCGGGACTGGATCTTTGAACATACGCCGTTTCTGGAGGTCTATTCCTATATGAAGCAGGATAACCTGCCCTCCGCCGCAGTGGCCCGGGCCAACGGCATGGAATACCGGGGCGCTTTTACCGATGGAGAAGGGGAGACCTCGGTCTGTTACGCCATCCGCTGGGCCGATTGGCAAAGGCTGCGGAAGGCGTGATGCAAAAAACAGCTTTCGACAAAGAAGGCCGTTGCATTTTCCGCAGGAATCGGATATAATGAAACCAACAAAACAAACAAAAACAGGAGGCCTGTTTTATGAGCGAAGAATATGGAAATGATTTCGTCGTCCTGACGGATGAGGACGGCCGGGAGATCGAGCTGGAGCATCTGGACACCGTGGAATACAACGGCCAGACCTATATGGCCTTTTTGCCCACGGAGATGTCGCTGGACGATGCTTATGAGCTGATCATCATGAAGGTGGAGCTGGAGGACGACGGCGAGGAGATGCTGGTAACGCTGGACGACGAGGACGAGGAAGCCGAGATGTTCCAGATCTTTTCCGAGCGTCTGGAGGAGACCTTTGAAGAGGAAGACGAGGCCCCGGAGGAAGAACTGGAGGACTGAACCGAAAAGCCCCGCCGGGCGGAGTGCGGATCTCCTTATTTAACCTACAATGTGTTATTCGGGATTGCGTGTCCGGTCCCCGTTGGCAGACCTCCCGCGAAAAGCGCGGAAGTTGGGAGCCGATTAAAGGAACGGTAGCTTGCCCACCTGCAGCAGCGGGTTATTTAACACATCCGCACTCCACCCGACGGGGCTTTGCAGCGGCAGAGCGGCGCGCTTCGGCGGGCCGCTTTTTTCAAAAAAGGAGGAAGAGCTTATGGCAAAGCTGAATTGGAAGCCGGGGACGCTTCTTGCCCCGGCGCCGCCGGCGCTGGTGACCTGCGGAGACCTGGCGGGAGAGCACAATGTCCTGACGGTGGCCTGGACGGGCATCGTCTGCTCTGATCCGGCCATGACCTATGTCTCCGTCCGGCCGGAGCGCTATTCGCATCACATGATCGCGGAAAGCGGCGAGTTCGTCATCAATCTGCCCTGCCAGAGCATCGCCCGGGCGGCGGATCTCTGCGGCGTGAAGTCCGGCCGGGATGGGGACAAGTTTGCCCTGGCGGGGCTGACGGCAGAGCCGGCCTTTACGGTCAGGGCCCCCGTCATCGGGGAGTGTCCCATTGCGCTGGAATGCCGGGTGAAGCAGGTCCTGCCCCTGGGGACCCACGATATGTTTCTGGCGGAGATCACCGCCGTGGATGTGGATCCCCGGTTCGTGGACGAAAAGGGCGCGCTGCATATGGAGCGGTGCGGCCTGCTGGCCTATGCCCATGGGGCATATTTCACGCTGGGCAAGCAGCTGGGGACCTTTGGCTTTTCCGTGCGCAAAAGGCCGGCCCGTGGAGGCCAGCCCCGGAAAAAGCGCTGAAGCAGCGGGAAAACAGAAAAAATAAAAGTGACCGGCCTTTCCAGCCGGTCATTTTTCTATGCGTTTTGTGAAATACTGCGGAGCTTGTCCGGGACGCGGTCCAAAAACTGCTCCATGGTCCAGGCTCTTGGCGTGACGACCTCCAGCTTCAGCTCGGGCCGCTTGGCGACAAAATCCGCCAGCATGGTTTTGAGGTTGTCCGCGGAGAGAACATAGTTGTCCACGATCTCCTGCCGGGAAGCGCCCATGCGCTGCAGCAGCAGGGCGGAGACAACGCCGGTGCGGTCCTTTCCCGCGTTGCAGAAGTAGATGGCGTTGCGGCCGGCGTTCCAGAGCGTGTCCAGAATGTGCATCAGCTGCCCGTCCACCATGTCCAGATAGCTGTTTGGAACATCTTCAAAGCAATGAGGGACGATATCGCCGGTGGTCACCGGCAGGTGAAGATACTGAAACCGGGGGTTCTGCTCCAGCGGGCAGGGGCGGGCGGCACATTCCTGCGGCGAACGCAGATCCACCGCAAGGGTGATGTGATGCGCCAGAAGCCAGGCCAGATCGTCGGCAGAGAGCCGGTCCGGCACATCGCTGCGGACAAAGCGGAAGTCTCCCTCCCGCAGCAGACGGGTGTTCCAGGTGGTGTGCAAAAGGCTCGCCATGGCTCAGTCCTCCAGCAGCTCCGCGATCTGATTCACATTGCCGGCGCCCATGAGAAACACCAGATCGCCTGGCTGCACCAGCCGGCCCAGCCGCGCCGCAGCGTCGGCAAGATCCGAAGCAGTCTCTGCCTGAGAGATGCGCTTTGCAATGTCCTGAGAGGAGATCCCGTAGGTGTTGGTCTCCCGGGCCGCAAAAATGGGACAGAGGATCACATGATCCGCATGGGAAAGGGCCTGCGCAAAGGGATCCAGCAGAGAGACCGTGCGGGAATAGGTGTGGGGCTGGAAGACGCAGATCACCCGCCGGGGCTCCAGCGCCCGGGCCGCCTTCAGCGTGGCCTCGATCTCGCTGGGATGGTGGGCATAATCATCATAGATCCTTGCGCCGCGCCATTCCTTTTTGAATTCAAACCGGCGGCCCACGCCGTGATAATCCTGAATGCCGTGGGCAAAGTCCTCCGGCGCCGTACCCAGCTCCACGGCCACGGCGGCGGCAGCCAGCGCATCCAGCAGATTGTGTTCGCCGGGCACCTGCAGCCGCAGCGGACAGAAGGGCTTGCCAAAGGCCACGATATCGCAGCAGTAATAGCCGTTTTCCAGCGTCAGCTGCGCTGGATGGATATCGCAGTCCTCGGAGAGCCCGAAGGTGATCACCCGGCGGGAGATCCCGTCCACGGCCTGCCGGCAGTGCTCGTCGCCGCCGTTGATGATGACGGCGCCGTCCTCCGGGGTCAGCAGGGCAAACTGGCGGAAGGAGCGCATGATATCGTCCAGATCCTTGAAAAAGTCCAGATGATCCATGTCGATATTCAGGATCACGGCAACGGAAGGATGGAAGGAAAGGAAGGAATTGCGATATTCACAGGCCTCTGCCACAAACAGGTCGCTTTGCCCGATGCGCAGCGTCCCGCCGATGGAGGGCAGGTCGCCGCCCACCATCACCGTGGGATCCATGGCGGCTGCGTCGGCAAAGGTGGCGATCATGGCGGTGGTGGAGGTCTTGCCGTGGGTGCCGGCCACGCAGACCACGCGGCGGTAATGGGTCATGATCATGCCCCAGGCCTCCGCACGGGAAAGAATGGGGATGCCGGCCGCCCGGGCGGCCTGGATCTCCGGATTGGTGTCTGGAATGGCGGCGGTGCGGATCCCCAGACCGGCTCCCGCCGTATTTTCACTGTGGTGGCCGATGGTGACGGGGATGCCCGCCTGACAAAGCTCCTGCGTGTAGCGGGAAGCGTCCCGGTCGCTTCCGCGGACCCGGGCGCCCATGTGCTGCAGCATACGGGCCAGAGCCCGCATGGAGACGCCGCCGATGCCGATCAGATGGATCGGGCGCTGCTCCCGGATATATGCTTCAAACTGCTGATCGTTCATAATAGATGCCTTCCCAGAGCCTGCGGCTCTTTTGCACTTCCGGCTCCGCCGCAGCGCGCTGCGGATGCAAGCCGGAAGCATGGTTTCAGATGTTTGGGTCAACTCAGTTTATCATAGTTTTGGCCGTTTGCATAGCCTTTTTTGCACCGCGCACCAAGTTCTTTCATAGAATGCTGCGAAAGAGGTGGTGACTGATTGAAAGAAGCATGGAATTTCGCGGTCCTGCGGGGGGACCGGCGGCAGAACATCCTTTGTGATCTGCTGCGGGAAGACGGATATCCGGTCCGCCTGCTGCCGGAGCCGGAAAAATGGGGGCAGGAAAACCTGCCGCCGCCGGGGGCTATTCTCATCGCGGCCAAGGCCGGCGAGCCGCTGCGCCGGGCTGCCCGGGACGCAGGCTTTCGATTGCTGGAGTATGGAAGCCTGCCCTCCTTCCAGCGGGAAAACGGGCAGATCACGGCAGAAAACGCCCTGCAGGTGGCCATGAAGCACCGGCTGCGCACTCTGTATGGCAGCGATGCGCTGGTCATCGGCTGGGGCAATATCGGCAAGCCGCTGGCGGCGCTGCTGCGGGGCCTGGGCGCCCGGACGGCGGTGGCGGTGCGCCGGGAGGAGCAGCTTTGGCAGCTGAAGGGCGAGGGCCTGCGGCCCATTCTTTCCCGGCGGCTGGAGGAAGAGATCGGGGAATATGATGTGATTTTTAATACCGCGCCGGAGCTTTTGCTGACGGAGCCGGTGCTGCGGGCGCTGCGGCCCGGCGCGCTGGTGGTGGATCTGGCCTCCCGTCCCGGCGGCGTGGATTGGGAATGGGCCAGAGCGCTGGAGATCAAGGCCGTCCAGGCGCTGGCGCTGCCCGGCGTGCTGACGCCGGTATCCGGTGCGCTGGCCATCCGTAATGCAGTGTATTCGCTTTGTGAGGAGGAACATACATGAAAAATCAGAAGATCGGCGTGGCCATGACCGGCTCCTTCTGCACCTTTTCCCAGGTGCTGCCCGTGATCCGTCAGCTGGCCAGGAGCAACGAGGTGACGGTGGTCCTTTCTCCCGCGGCGGCGGAGACAGACACCCGCTTTTACCGGGCGGAGGACCTTCTGCGGGAGCTGGAGCAGATCACAGGCCGCAAGCCCATGCGCACCATCGCGGAAGCGGAGCAGGTGGGGCCGGGGAAGCTCTTTGATGTATTGCTGGCGGCCCCCTGCACGGGCAATACGCTGGCGAAGCTCAATCTGGGCATCACAGACACCTCCGTGCTCATGGCCATCAAGGCCCAGCTGCGCAACGGCCGGCCGGTGGTGCTGGCGCTTTCCACCAACGACGCCCTCAGCAACGCCGCAAAAAACATCGGCGGTCTGCTCAACCGGCGGGATCTGTATTTCGTGCCATTCAGCCAGGACGATCCGGAGAAAAAGCCCCGCTCCATGGCGGCAAACTTCGGTCTGTGCGAGGCGGCGCTGGACGCAGCGCTGGAGGGGCGGCAGCTGCAGCCGATCATCCTCTGAGAGGGTTTACAATCTCAAAAATCGTGCTATAATAGGGGTAAAGAAACGGCAAAAGCCGCGGAAAAGAATCAAAAAGAAAGGAATGTTATTATGAATCAGAGCACGGCTTGCGTCCCCAAAGCGCATGAGCTGCCCGAGGGCTTCGTTTATATCGACGAGCTCATTGAGGATTGCATCATCGACGCGAAATACGCCGGGACCGATAATTTTATGGGCCGGCCGGCAGACGGCTATGAGCAGCCGCTGGTGGTCATGTCCAAGGAAGTGGCAGAGGGCTGCGTCAAGGCGGCGGAGATCCTGCGGAAGCAGGGCTATGTGATGAAGTTTTTTGACGCCTATCGTCCGCAGCGGGCAGTGGATGATTTCTGCCGCTGGGGCGAGGATCTGGCGGATGTGCGGCGGAAGCCCATCCAGTATCCCAACCTGGAAAAGGCCCGGATGTTCGACGAAGGCTATATCGCCAGAAAGTCCGGCCATACCCGGGCAAAGGCTGTGGACCTGACCATTGTGGACGCCAAGACCCATCAGGAGCTGGACATGGGCTGCGGCTTTGACTATATGGATCCCCGCAGCTGGCCCGACTGTGATGAGATCACGCCGGAGCAGAAGAAAAACCGTCACATCCTGCGGGATGCCATGCTGGCCGTGGGCTTCGAGCCCTATGAGTGCGAATGGTGGCATTTCAGCGTGAATCCCGAGCCCTATCCCGACACCTATTTTGATTTCCCCATCCGGTAAAAGACCGCGAAAGCGTTTCGGCGGGCGTCTGATCCAGACGCCCGCTTTGCTTTTGCATTGCGCGGCAGCAAAAAAGCTCCCCCGGACGGCGGCCGGGGGAGCGGCAGAAGGGCGGCGGATGTAAGGCGGCAGACGCCGCCTTTTTTGCTGAACAGACGATCGGGAGCCTGCAGAGGGTCAGAATCTGACAGCGATACGCTGCAGGGAACGATCCATGCTTTCCAAAACATTTTCGGTGGTATAGCTCGGGCCGTAATAGGTCTGCATGGGGACATTCTCATACCGGTAGCGATAGACAAGGTAAGAGGTCTGGCCGGTCTGGACAGACCCGCTGCACTGTCCGCAGCCGGAGCAGCCGGAGCAGCTCGAGCACCCGGAGCAGCCGCAGGGATTGGTTTGGTATTGGCAGCAGCACATGAAAAAACACCGCCTTTCTGTAGCGCCGGCCTTTGGCCGTCTGTTCTATCCTATGCGCCCGCCGCCGCGTTGACACAGGCGGAGCAGACTGCTATAATCAGTCTGTCAGTTTTCTTTTTCAGGAGGTATTTTTTATGGAGCGGGCCGACCCCAATGCGATCTATGCGCTGCTGCAGCGCCTGAATATCCCCTTCCGCAAGGCGGAGCACCCTGCCGCTTCCAGCATGGAGGATCTTTCTGCCGTGGAAGCGCAGCTGCGCCAGCCCGGTGCATCGCAGGCCTTTTGCAAAAATCTGTTTCTCTGCAACCGGCAGAAGACTGTGTTTTATCTGCTGCTGATCCGGGAGGATAAGCGCTTCAAGACCTCTGTGGTCTCCAAGCTCATCGGCGCTTCCCGCCTGAGCTTTGGCGAGGAGGACAAGCTCTATGCGCTGCTGGGCGTCCATCCCGGCGCCATCACGCCGCTGGGGCTGGTCTTTGACGCAGAGCATCAGGTGCGGCTGCTGATGGATCGGGATCTGCTGTCGCTGGAGGAGATCTATGTGCATCCCTGCGTAAACACGGCCACCGTGGCCCTCCGGACCCGGGACCTGATGGAGGTCTATTTTCCCTTTACCGGCCACACGCCCCAGCTGCTGGGCAAAAGAACGGATGTATTCGTCGCCTTTCTCGTGGCCGAAGTTGTTATTGACCGTATGCAGATTGTTAAGGTCGAAGACGCACATCGCAACGGGCGCCTCCGCGGAGACAGGCTGCTCCTGCCCCAAGACCTCCTCGCACTTGTTCTTGTTGGGCAGTCCCGTGGCTTCGTCGAGATAGACTTTGCTCTGCAGTTCGCGATTGAGCGCGGCAGTTCGCACCGCGCGAACAAGTTCGACCGCAAAGGTCGCCACCAAGCCCATGATGTCGATGATCACCAAGCCCTCGAGATAGTTGAGCGCCGACGCCTTCTCCTGAGAGTAGTCCTCTGCGAGTCGCGTAGCATCGTCGCAAATGCCAAAGAACTCCTCGCTCATAGGGATGATGTCGGTGTTCTCATAGCCGACTTCGCGCACGCGGATGATCTCGGCGCAAAGCTCATCAAAATAATTTGCAAGCTCGGTCATTTTTGCCTGATACTCATCGTCGTCGAGACGGACGAGGTTGAGGTCGTCACTTCCGTAACGCAAACCGTTGATGTATGAATCCACGGCTTTGAGCAGGTCATCTTGAGGCTGGCCCGCATCCTCGAGCTTAACGATTCGCTGCGTGGTGCCGCGCACCAGACCGGCGTAATTGACCACGCGCGCCGTGCCCTGGATATCGGAGACGAGCAGCATAACATTGATGAAGAAGAAGATGAGAACTGCCGTGAGCACCATCATGAGCAGGCGCACCGCCTGGCTGGCCTTCTTGGCGACAGAAGTATTCACAAGTTCACTCCCCTAAATGACAAAAGAGCAGGTAGCACGCAGTGTGCTGAAATTCATGGGTGGTTAACTCTACCATATGGGCCAGCAGCCTCAAACTGCAGCAGACGCTCGTCCAAATTGGCGTGACGCTTGCCTTGTTGTTCTTGACCTGGCTGCGCTATCGGACATGCTTCTGGTCTTGGATCACCATGGGAAAGCTCATCCCGTTTTGTGCGTCTAGAGTGGGATGCGGCTTCCCAAAGGTGCCGTTAGGGGAAACTACATCCCGGTTTACTCCCTTGAAATGGGATGCCGTTTCCCGACTGGCATGAAAAAAGCCCCCACAGCTCTGAACTGCCTCCCATTTCTTGGACATGAGAAATG
>USML01000079.1 GCA_900555855.1 uncultured Eubacteriales bacterium
CGGCGGCGCAAGGCTCTCCGCGCCGCAAAACGCCACGGCCGAGCTGGATCTGCGGGGCGAAAGCGGCGACGAAGCCATCCTGGAGCTGGATCAGTTTCTGGACAACGCCGTCCGGCTCCATCTGGAGACCGTCACCATCATCCACGGCAAGGGGACCGGCGTCCTGCGCCAGCGGGTGCAGGCCCGGCTGCGCAGCCATCCGCAGGTAAAGAGCTTCCGCTTAGGCGTTTACGGCGAAGGGGAGAACGGCGTTACCATCGCCACCCTGAAAAAATGAGCCTTGCGCGGCGCAGGCGGCGAATTTCTGTAGTTTTTCCGCAGGAAGTAAAAGACCTCCAAGGCGCTTTTGTGAATTTTGATAGAAATTTGGCATTGCCATTTTGGCAAAACTTTGGTATCATAATAAAAGAGAACGAATATGAAGGAAGCGAGGATGCTTATGTTTTCTAAAGAAGTCACCGTAACGAATCAGACCGGTCTTTATGCGAGACCTGCAACTTTTTTTATCCAGAAAGCCAATGAATTTCGGAGTACGATGATGGTGGAAAAGGCTGAGCGCAAGGTCAACGCCAAGAGTCTTCTGGGCGTTTTGTCGCTGGGCATCACCAAAGGAAGCACGATCACCATTTCCGCTGAAGGCCCTGATGAGACAGAAGCCGTCAATGCGCTTTGCGAGCTGATCGAAAGCAATTTCGGCGAATAATTTTGCTGAGCGCCAACAATCCATGCGTCCCGGTCGCGGGACGCATTTTTACTATTGGAGAACGCTATGACCTTTGAAGAGCTGAAGGATAAGGCACATCGTCTGCCCCAGCTGCCCGGCGTCTATCTGATGCACGACCGGACGGGGACGGTGATCTATGTGGGCAAGGCCAAAAGCCTGCGCAGCCGGGTGAGCCAGTATTTTGCCGATCTGGCGTCTCACACGGTGAAGACCCGGCGGATGGTCTCCAACATCGACCATTTTGAGACGATTTTTGCCTCCTCCGAGCTGGACGCCCTGCTGCTGGAAAACACGCTGATCAAAAAATACAAGCCCAAATACAATATCCTGCTGAAGGACGACAAGGGCTATCCCTTCATCCGCATCGGCCGGGAAGACTATCCAAGGCCCACCGTCGCCGGCAAGCGGGAGCGGGACGGCGCCCGGTATTTCGGCCCCTACGGCGGACGGGGGACGGCCAATCAGGCCATCCGTCTCCTTTCCGAGACCTTTCTGCTGCCCAGCTGCAGCCGCCGCTTCCCCCGGGACATCGGCAAGGAGCGCCCCTGCCTGCAGCTGGACATGAAAAAATGCTGCGGCGTCTGCACGGGAAGGCTCTCGCCGGAGGATTATCAGGAACTGATCCGCCAGTGTATCCAGGTGCTGGAGGGGAAGAGCGAGGAGCTGGAGGCCCAGCTCCAGCAGAGCATGGAGCTGGCGGCGGAGCAGCTGGCCTTTGAACAGGCCGCCGCTTTTCGCGACAGGATCCGCGCCGTCCAGCGGCTGCGGCAGCTGCGGATCGCGGTGGTGGCCGGCGGAGCAGATACCGATGCGGTGGCCTTTGCCCTGCGGGGCAGCCGGGCCTGCATCGTCCGGCTCTCCTATAAAGGCGGCGTTTTGGTAGACCGGAGATCGGTCTTTCTGGACGGTCTGGACGAGGGCGACGCGCCCGACGCGCTGGAGAGCTTTCTGCAGCAGTATTATACCCAGCTGAACTGGGCGCCAAGGACCGTCTGCCTTTCCCATGAGATCGAAAACCAGCAGGCCATGGAGGATTATCTCTCCGACCTGCGGGAGAGCCGCTGCACCCTGCTGCTGCCCCAGCGGGGCGAAAAGCGCAGGGAGGTCCAGCTGGCCATGGACAACGCGCAGCTGGAGCTCAAGGAAGCGGAAGCGGCGGAGGAACGCACAGGGAAGACCCTGCAGCTTTTGCAGCAGATGCTGGGGCTGGCGGCTCCGCCTGTGCGGATGGAGGCCTATGACATCTCCAACACCGCCGGGACGGATCCGGTGGCTTCCATGACTGTGTTCCGCAGCGGCAGGCCGCTGAAGAGCGCCTATAAAAAGTATAAGATCAAGACCGCCGCCGGCGGCGACGACTACGGCGCCATGTATGAGGTCCTGGGCCGCAGGCTGGACCGGGCGCTGGCGGGGGACGAGGGCTTTTTGCCCCTGCCGGACCTTTTGCTCATCGACGGCGGCGCAGGCCAGACCAAAATGGCGCTGGAGCAGCTCCGGGCCAGAAAGCTGGACATCCCCGTCTACGGCATGGTCAAGGACAGCCACCACCGCACCCGGGCGTTGGTCTCCGCAGACGGCAGGGAGATCGGCATTGCCGCGACGCCGGCAGTCTTTGCCCTCATCGGCCGGATCCAGGAGGAGACCCACCGCTTTGCCATCGAATACCATCGCAGCCTGCGGGGCCGGCAGATGCGGAAATCGTCGCTGGAAAACATCCCCGGGCTTGGCCCCGTGCGGGAAAAGGCCCTGCTGAAGCGGTTCGGCACGGTGCGGGCCATCCGCGAGGCTTCGCTGGAGGAGCTGCAGCAGGTCCTGCCGCAGGCCGTGGCAGAAGCCGTCTATCATCATCTGAAGGAGGAGCTCACATGAGGATCATTACAGGAAAGGCCCGCGGAAAGCGTCTGCAGACGCCGGAGGGGCTTCATACCAGACCCACCACGGAGCGCGTCAAGGAATCGGTGTTCAGCATCGTTCAATGGGATATCGAGGGCCGAAAGGCGCTGGATCTGTTCGGCGGCAGCGGCCAGCTGGGGCTGGAGGCCGTTTCCCGGGGCGCGGAGAGCTGCGTCATCGTGGAGAGCGACCGGGGCGCGCAGAAGGTCATCGAGAGCAATATCCGGGGCTGTAAATTTGAAGACCAGTGCCGTCTGGTCTGCGGCGATGCCTTCCAGTTTCTCCAGCGGCAGAAGAAGGACAGCTTCGGCCTGATCTTTCTGGATCCGCCCTACGGCGGCGAGCTGCTGAACCGGGCGCTGCAGGAGATCTGCCGAATTGACATTTTGTCTGAGGGTGGTATAATTATTTGTGAGAGCGGCGAGAACGACGCGCTGCTGCCGGTGCCTGCGCCTTACCGGGTGCTGCGGCGGTATCACTACGGCCATTCCGCCGTGGTCACCATCACAAAGGGCGGCGAAGAGGCATGAGGACGGCCATGGTCTCCGGGACCTTCGACCCGGTAACGCTGGGTCATGTGGATCTGGCGGAGCGGGCCTCCCGGCTGTTTGATCAGGTGATCATGACCATGATGATCAACCCCAACAAGCACGATCGCTTCCCCGTGGAGCAGCGGCTGGCCTTTCTGCGGGACGCCGTTGCGCACCTGCCCAATGTCCGGGTGGATTTTTGGGACGGGATGCTCTATGAATATGTTCTGGCCCATGGGATCTGCGCCAATGTGCGGGGCATCCGCAGCGAAAAGGACGCCGCCTATGAGCTGGACATGGCAGAATACAACCTGGCCCACGCGCCCTCCTGCGAGACGCTGCTTTTGCCCGCGAAAAAGGGGCTGGAGCAGCTCAGCTCCACGGAGGTCATGCGCCGGAGCCGGGCCGGAGAAGACATTTCCGCGCTGGTGACGCCCATGGTGGCGCAGGCGCTGCAAACCGACAAAAAAGGAGAGGTATCTTATGGCAGGGACTCCCATTAACGAGCTGGTCAATACGCTGTATGAAATGGTGGAAGACGCCTTTACCATGCCGCTGGGCAACGATCGCTGCATTCTGGAGCGGGATAAGGTTCTGGATCTGCTGGACGAGATCCGGGCAAAT
The DNA here is from genome assembly GCA_900555855.1 of uncultured Eubacteriales bacterium. Lineage (GTDB taxonomy): Bacteria > Bacillota > Clostridia > Oscillospirales > Butyricicoccaceae > UBA4644. The sequence goes on from USML01000079.1 coordinate 3,772, forward strand.
CTGCCCTCCGATCTGAAAATGGCGCAGGAGATCGTGGAAAAGCGCAACGAGCTGATTGCCGCAGGTAAGCGGGAATACGACAATCTGAAGAAGCAGGCGGACGATTATGCCCGGCAGAAGACCAGCGAGCATGAGATCACGCAGGAGGCCCGGAAGAAGGCCGCCGAGCTTGTGGCCGCGGCAGAGCGCCGGGCCAGGGATGTGATGCGCGCCGCGGGCGAATACTGCGAGGACGCCATGAAGCGGACGGAATCGGCCATGGCCCAGTCTCTGGAGGAGCTGCGGCAGTCCCGGATCCAGTTTCAGCAGGCGGCGCGGGAGCAGAAGGGGAACTGAGCCGGGATGAAAGCCATCGACCTGAACTGTGACCTTGGGGAAAGCTTCGGCGCTTATACCATCGGCCAGGACCGGGCGCTGATGGAGGTGATCACCTCCGCATCTGTGGCCTGCGGCTTCCACGCCGGCGATCCCACCGTTATGGGCCGCACCGTGGAAGCGGCTCAGGGGCAGGGCGTTGCCCTGGGCGCCCATCCGGGCTATCCGGATCTGCAGGGCTTTGGCCGGCGGGAAATGAAGCTTTCGCCGGAGGAGGTCTATGCCGATGTTTTGTATCAGCTGGGCGCGCTGGCAGGCTTCGTTCGGGCACAGGGCGGCAGGCTTCAGCACATCAAGCCCCATGGCGCTTTGTATAATCAGGCCTGTAAAGACGAAGGGCTTGCCGGGGCGATCTGCCGCGCGGCAAGGGATCTTGACCCTTCGCTGATCGTGCTTGCGCCGGAGCGCAGCGCCTTCCGGCAGGCGGCGCAGACCCTTGGCCTGCCCTTTGCCGGGGAATTCTTTGCAGACCGGGCCTATCTCCCGGATGGCAGCCTGGTCCCCCGGAGCCGGCCCGGCGCCGTCATCCACGACGGTGCGCTGGCGGCAAGCCGGGTGCTGCAGATGGCGCAGGAGGGGACGGTCACCTGCATCGACGGGACGGTTTTGCCCATGCGGTGCGTTTCCGTCTGCGTCCACGGCGACAATGAAGCCGCGCTGGAAAGCGTCCGCCTGATCCGCAGGACGCTGGAGCAGAACGGCGTGGCCCTGCGCCCCATGAGGGAGCTGATCTGATGGAAGAGACGATCCGGATCCTGCCCTGCGGCGACAGCGCACTGACGCTTGTCCTGGGAGACCGGGTATCGGAAGCGGTCCACCGCCGGGTGAAGGCCATGGAGCTGGCGCTGCGCCGGGCCGCGCTGCCCGGCGTTTTGGAGCTGGTCCCCACCTATACCACGGTCTGCGTTCATTATGACCCCTGCCGGGTCCTGTTCTGCCAGCTGGAGGCCGCCATCCGCGGCCTTGCTTTTGCGCCGGAAGCGGCGGCAGAGGCGGGGCGGCTGATAGAGATCCCCGTCTGCTACGGCGGAGAATACGGCCCGGATCTAAAGGCCGTCGCGGCCCACGCCGGGCTTTTGCCGGAGGAGGTCGTCCGCCGGCATACCGCGCCGGAATATCTTGTCTATATGCTGGGCTTTCTGCCCGGCTTTGCTTATCTGGGCGGGCTGGATGAGACCATCGCCTGCCCCCGGCTGCAAACGCCCCGCACCCGGATCCCGGCAGGCTCCGTAGGCATCGCGGGGTCGCAGACGGGCATCTATCCGCTGGCCTCTCCCGGCGGCTGGCAGCTGATCGGCCGCACGCCGGAGACGCTGTTTTCCCTGACGGAGCAGGGGGAGAGCCGGTTTTTGCTTTCGCCGGGCGATCGGGTGCGGTTTGTCGCCGTCCCGCCGGAAGCCTTTCGGGAAGGAGCGTCCGCAGTATGATGGAGATCCTGCAGCCCGGTCTGCTGACCACCGTTCAGGACGGGGGCAGATGGGGCTTTCAGCAGTATGGCGTTCCGGTCTGCGGCGCAATGGACTGGTCTGCGCTGGCCCGGGCCAATCTTCTGGCGGGCAACGCCATGGAGGAAGCCGCGCTGGAGATCACCGGTCTGGGGCCTGTCCTCCGGTTTTTACAGGATAATTGCTTCGCGCTGGCTGGGGCAGACTGCACCGCCGCGCTGAACGACACGCCGCTGGAAAGCGGCAGAGCCTACTTTGCTTCGGCGGGCGACATCCTGCGCATGGGCGCGCTGAAGCGGGGCTTCCGGGCCTGCCTTGCCGTCTCCGGCGGCTTTGACCTGCCGGAGGTCATGGGCAGCCGCAGCACCTGTCTTTCCGCCGGCTTTGGCGGCTATCGGGGCCGCGCCCTGCAGAAGGGCGACCGGCTGGCCTTTCGCAGCCCGCAGCTCTGGCTGCACGGTCTGACAGAACGGCGCCTGCCGGAGGATTATGATCCGGCGCAGCCGGTGCGGGTGGTCCTGGGGCCGCAGGCTGACGCCTTTTCGGAAGAGACGCTGGCGCGCTTTTTTTCCGCCGAATACCGGTTGGGGCCAAAGAGCGACCGGATGGGCGCGCGGCTGGAGGGTCCGCCGCTGCCGCTGCAGCCGGGAAAAACGGCCAATATTATCTCCGACGGCATCGCCATGGGCAGCATTCAGGTGCCCAACGGGCAGCCGATCCTGATGCTGGCAGACCGGCAGACCACCGGCGGCTACACCAAGATCGCCAATGTGATCTCCGCCGACTTCCGGCTCTTGGGTCAGCTGAAGGCCGGGGACAAGGTAATGTTCAAGAAGGTATCCATCCAGGCCGCCCAGGAGGCTCTGTTGAACCAGCGAGCCGCGCTGAGACAACTGCGCAGGTTTTTAGGATCAGGAAACAGAAGATAACATCTGTGATACCGTGTTTAGGGCATCACCCTCAGTCCGCAAAAACCTGTTTCGCCGGAAAAGCACAAAAAAGCCCAAAAACTTTGCGGTTTACAGTGATAGTGAGGTATCAACAACAAATATCACTAACACTGACAGGCATATTGAACAGAGAGCGGGCAGGAAGTTTAGACAGCTTCCCGCCCGTTCTTTTTATACATCATTTTGGGGTTTTCGGGGAATATTGTATTACCCACCCCGTTTCTGCACTGTGGAAGCCGCATAAATGCCATCTTTTTGCACTCTAAATGTCCACGCTGACAGGGCAGATATTACGCAATAGAACGCCGGTTTTGAGGTCAGATGTCGGACATGCAAAACCTATGACGAACTGCCGCTGTTTCTCAACGCGGCAATGGTGCTAGGCGTCTTTCCGCCCATCGGCTGGCCACGCCGTGACCCAAGACACTACTGATTTGCCATGCCCAACGCGGTGTGGGAGCACAAGCTCAAGCCGGTTGAGTTTGTGATTTTTTCCTACCCCTGCTATCACCGCACTCCTGGCGTGCTCACTCCGGAGATGATTGCAGCAGATGTCCACATGACGACAGGTACAGTGCAAAAGTATCTGGCCGCTCTGATAACGAAAGAAATCATCAGCAACGAAGACAGCAATCCAGCACTCAGGTGCCAGAACGAGAAATTTTTCTCTCTGCCCAATGAAGTGTTTCTGCTATGGCTTCCGCCCTTTGCGTTTGTGGTCTACGCCTACCTGCTGTTGATTGAGGACCGGCGGACGCACACCTGCCACCCCAGCTACAACACCATCGCCACCGCGACAGGGCTGGCTAAGAACACCACGATGAAAAGTGTCAACACGCTGTTGGAGATGGGCCTTATCACGGTGGAGCCCAGCAGCTACTTCGACAAGCGCAGGATGAAGTGGAAAGGCAACAACCTCTACACGATCCAATCAATGAGGTTGGCGGCGGATGCGTTCCACCAACGGCAGCTCCGTCAACTGGAGTTGGACACGGAGCGTAGACGTGTCCTCCGACAGCAAGCGGAATACGACCGCCGTCACCCCAGAGCGGCCCTGTGTGCCACAGCTGTCGCTCCGGCAGCACCTGACCCATCCCAACAGTGCAAGCCGCTGTGCGCCCGTTGAGAGGTGCAAAGCGAGGGATGAAGGGGAGCAGGATAATGTCCCACTCCGCACAGGGTGGGTGGATTGAAATGCTCAGGCGCTCGTTTGGACTAATACTGTCGGTAGTCCCATCCTGGGATCCGGAAAAATAGCTGAATCACAGCAAGCGTCGGAGAAGTCTATGAAATACTTCATCAACGCTTATTATTTTTTCATGATAGGCAGTTGCTGTTTTCAAAAAATACTGTAGGTGCCGTCAACAGGTCCAAATCTTGACGGCACCTTTTTATATTTGATAACCACGGTCATCTGACCGTCAGTCATACCTAAAAAGCCGTTGTCATAATGATGAACCACAAAAAACATCCTGAATACTTAACATTTACTGTGAATGTCAAACATTCAGGATGTTTTTCTCTTCGCTAAAATCAGAACCAATATCATTCATCCGTACAGCAATGTCTAAGCAAGACACCACCCATTACTCCATCGGAAGAAATGCGATAGTGTTGACAAAGAAAACTTTTTCTTTCTTCTCACTGCTCAGGACAACTGCTCCAATGAAATCGCACGGTCCACCATGCGCCTTGCCCGACGCAGTTTCCATGCCATACTGTCCAGGCACCGCTCCCGCAGCTTCTTCAGCGCCTGCTTTTTTGCCTTTTCCACGCCGTCTTTCCGAAGTCTATTCCGGATTGCGATCTCCCGCAGATCTGTTTTCTTGTAACCAAAAACGCCGAAGCTCCTGCCCAGAATATCCTGCTCCCGCTTGGACAGGCTTTGGAACTGCTC
>USML01000080.1 GCA_900555855.1 uncultured Eubacteriales bacterium
GCCGGGCCAAGCTGGAGCTGATGGAGCTGCAGAAGCTTTGTCCGCCGCCGGCCAATTATACCGATCTGTATCATGTGATCGACAGCGCCAATTTCAGCTTTGATGTGGAGCAGTCCATCCGGGCCATTGAGGAAATGACTGCAGAGATCAAGGCGGCCTACGAAGCAGGCCAGCGGCCCGTCAGCCCGGACCGCAAGGCATTCTGATCACCGGCTGCCCCTCCACCGGCGTGCTGCAGAAGACGGTGGGAGAGATCGAAAAGAGCGGCGGCGTGGTGGTATGCATGGAAAACTGCAACGGTCTGAAGGCGGCCATCCAGATGGTGGATGAACAGGCTCCGGATATTCTGCAGGCCATCGCCGACCGCTATTTGGAGATTGGCTGCGCCGTCATGTCACCGGACAGCAAGCGCATGGAGCTTTTGCAGAAGCTGCTGCGGGAATACCGGATCGATGGCGTGGTGGAAATCATTCTGCAGGCCTGTCATCCCTATGCGATTGAGCGTCAGCAGGTGCGGGAGACCGCCCGGCAAATGGGCCTGCCCTATATCGCCGTGGAGACGGATTACTCCCAATCTGACGCAGGTCAGCTGAGCACCCGCCTGTCTGCCTTTATAGAGATGCTTTGAGCTCTGAACAGGCGGCTGGAAACACAGGCTCTTCGGCGCACAAGATCAAAAAACGAAGCTGCTTGGACTTCCCTGAAATAGGATTGAATAAGAACACAGCGTGTGGCAGCTTTGCGTAACCTCGGCAGCAGAACCGCCATGCGCTTTTCTTCATAAGAAATTGATGCGAAACGGCAAAAAGGTAAGCCGGGCACAGCCTCCCGGCCAGCCCTGAAGCTGAACTTTGAACTTCCTTGAACTTGCAAGGGTTTCCGATGCTATGCGGCGCTCAAAATCCAGTAGAAAAATTGAAAAATTTATGATAGAATGAACACAAAATAAGACAAAATGAAGGCAACCGGAGAAAAGCAAATGGGTTTATACTTCTCCGCCACGGGAAAGTGCAAATATGCTGCAACGCGGCTTGTGCAGGCTGCAGAGCAGGAGATGAGGGATAAGCGACCGGTTTGGGTCAAGGACAAGTGCGTGATGTGTCCCTGATGTCTGCATCGCTGCCCGAAGCTTGCCATCCGGTAAGGCAGAAACCCCAGGAAGCACGGGCAATGTATAAACCCGAAGGACAAGATATAAGCTTCTGTTTGATGAAAAGGAGGAGATGAGAGACAAATGAAAATCCTATACGAATTGTCCTGGCTATGGGAAACACTTGGTATCGCGCTTGCTGCAGCGGCTGTTTGCGTGGCTTGTGCCGCACTGATTTGCAAGGCGGCAAGGAAGAAGCTCAGCAAAAAAGGGTTGGCAGCCATCGGAGCTGCGGCGTTTGCGGGCGCTATTTTGGCGGTCATTTTGATCGCCCGGACACCGATGCCGCTTTGATGGAAAGGGCTTGAGGTAGCCGCGTCAAATTTGAGATCAACGAGGCCGCTGCTTGCGTTTGACCAGAGCCTTGCGGGAGGCCTGATCGCCGAAATAAAATCAAGCCCTGCAATAAACCGTCCCTTCCGTGCATTACACGGATGACAGGAGAAAAAAGCCCATGCTCAGTATGCTGATGACAACGGAATATGCGCCGCCGGAGGAGCGACACGAGCTGCAGCGTTTGCTCCTCAGCATTGCCGGCGGGGAGCGTGATGCCCTTGCGGAGCTGTATCAGCGCACGCGCTCGTCGGTGTACGGCCTTGCGCTGTCTTACCTCAAAAACACACACGACGCGCAGGAGCTGACGCAGGATGTCTATGTGCAGGTGTGGAACTGCGCGGAGCAGTACCGCCCCACCGGCTCACCCATGGGCTGGCTGCTGACTGTGTGCCGCAACCTTTGCCTGATGCGCCTGCGGCGCGAGGAACGCCATGCTGCTCTTAGCGAGGAGGAATGGGCAGCGATTCCCACGCAGGAGTGCGGACTGGATGCTGAGGAGCGCACCCTGCTGCAAAGCGCACTGGAAGTCCTTCATGAGGAGGAGCGGCGCATCGTGCTGCTCCACGCGGTCACGGGCATGAAGCATCGGGAGATCGCGGCGCTGCTGGAGCTGCCGCTTCCTACCGTCCTGTCAAAATATCACAGAGCATTGAAAAAGATGCGTAGCTTTTTGGAAGGAGATGACGCCCGATGACCAAGGAAAACATGGAGCAGAGGTTAGCTTCGGCGCTTGAAAAGACCGCGCCGGACGATGTGCGCGGCGTTCTCTCCCGCTGTGAAGCGCGGAAAGGAACGGTAATCAACATGAAAACGAAAAAGTCAGCGAAGAGAAGCTGGACAACGATCGTCGCCGCCTGCCTTGCAGTAATCCTGCTGGGCGGCGGAGGGGCGTTCTATCAGAGAGCGAATGCGGTGGCGTCCGTGGTGTCGCTGGATGTGAACCCCAGCATCGAGCTGAAGGTGAATCGGAGCGAGAAGGTGCTTTCCTGCACGCCGCTCAATGACGATGCGAGGGAGATCCTCGCGGGTATGGACGGCGGCGCCGACCTCAAGGGCGCAAAGCTGGATGTGGCGGTGAACGCCATCGTGGGAAGCCTTGTGCGCAGCGGCTATCTCGACAGCATTTCCTCCGCCATCATGATCTCGGTGGAGGACAAGAATACCACTCGTGCGGAGAAGCTCCAGCGCGAGCTGACCAGCGCTGTGGACGGCGTTTTGCAGACCAGTGCGGCAAAGGCATCGGTTCTGACGCAGACGCTGACGCAGGATGCGGCGCGAGAGCAGCAGGCGCGGGAAAACAATATTTCCACCGGAAAGGCGGCGCTGGTAAACCGCGTCCTCGCGCTCAATCCGTCGCTCAGCTTTGATGCGCTTGCGGCGCTCTCGGTGGAGGAGCTGAAGGACCTCGCCGAGGCGGACGCGCCCGCCATGCCCATCGGCAAAGCTGCCGCCGCCTACGCTGCGGAGCAGTATGCCGGGACAACAGCGCTGGATTCCGTCACGGCGGAGGTCGATCCCGAGCTCGACGAATCTCCCGCGCACTACGAGGTCGAGCTGCACACGGCGTGGGGTGAGTTTGAGTATCTGGTGGACGCCTACGCGGGAAAAGTCCTCAGCGGGCAGAAGGACCTGCTGATCGCTTTCGCACAGAATGCTGCGCCGCAGCCCGCGCAGCCCTCTGAACAGAAGCCGGCGCCGTCTGAAGCAACAAAGGACATCGGCTATGCCAAGGCGAAATCTATCGCGCTGGACCACGCGGGTGTGCGTGAAACGCAGGCATACGACATGGACATTGAGCTGGACGACGAGGATGGCAGACTCATCTATGAGGTCGAGTTCAAATCCGGCAATATGGAATATGATTATGAGATCGACGCGGCCACCGGCGCGATTCTCAAGCATGAGGCGGAGCTGGAGGACTGATTCGGGAAACGAAGAGCGTTTCAGGAAAAACAGTTGAGAAGGAGCCGCTTGACAGAAAACGCCTGCTTTTGCTTTCGCAAGGCAGGCGTTTTTGCTTTTCCGTGGATATCGAAGAAAAGCACCGTTGGAAATACTGGAAAAGCGCTGATTTAACCTTGAATTTACAGGGGCTCTGTTGCGCGCTTTACATGGAGCGGTTATACTAAAGGGAAAGCATGGGAGGAGGGATCTTTTTGATCTATTGTGTAGAAGACGAAAGCGCCATCCGGGATCTCATGATCTATACGCTGAAGGCCTCCGGCTTTGAAGCGCGGGGCTTTGAAAGCAGCGAGAGCTTCTGGCCCGCCGTGCGGGAAAAGGCGCCGGAGCTTGTGGTTCTGGATGTGATGCTGCCCGGCGAGGACGGGCTGACCATCCTGAAAAAGCTGCGCGCATCGCCGGCCACGGCGGAGATCCCTGTGGTGATGGCCACGGCAAAGGGAAGCGAATACGATAAGGTCATCGGCCTGGACAGCGGCGCAGACGATTATCTTGCCAAGCCCTTCGGGATGATGGAGATGGTCTCCCGCATCAAGGCCGTGCTGCGGCGGGCCGCGCCCAAGCAGGTCCGGGTCCTGACCTGCGGCGGGCTGTCGCTGGACGGAAACAAGCACACCGTCACGGTGAACGGCCGGAATGTGGCGCTGACGCTCAAGGAGTTTGAGCTGCTGAAGCTGCTCATGGAGAGCCCCGGCACGGTCTTCACGCGGGAGGTGCTGCTTTCCTCCGTGTGGGGCGTGGATTTTGCTGGGGAGACCCGGACGGTGGATGTGCATATCGGGACGCTGCGCACCAAGCTCGCAGAAGCAGGCGAGCTGATCCGGACGGTGCGCGGCGTGGGATACAAATTGGAGGAAGCATATGAGCAATAAGATCTTCAGATCCATCTGGCTTGCCGCGGTCTGCGTGCTGCTTGCCGCGCTGGCAGTCATTTTGGGGTTCTCATACCGCTATTTCTCCGCGCAGCAGAAGCGGCAGCTGAAAAACGAAACGGAGCTTGCCGCGCAGGGGGCGGCGCTTTCCGGCGAGGCCTATTTTGACGGCCTGGACACGGAGAATTACCGGATCACCTGGATCGACGCCCAGGGGCGGATCCTCTACGATAATGAAGCGCAGGCAGACCAGATGGAGAACCATCTGGAGCGGGAAGAGGTCCAGCAGGCGCTGCAGGAGGGCTATGGCGAAGCGGCCCGCTATTCCAACACGCTGGCGGAAAAGCAGTTTTATGCGGCAAAGCGCCTGCCGGATGGCAGCGTGATCCGGCTCTCCATCGTGCAGATGGCGGTTTGGACGCTGGTGCTGGGCTTTGCGCAGCCCATCTGCGCGGTCATTCTGCTGGCGCTGGTGCTGTCGCTGGTGCTGGCCTCCGGGCTGGCCCGGCGGATCGTCAAGCCCATCAACGAGATCGACCTGAACCATCCGGAGGATTATTACGGCAGGGAGGACTACCGGGAGGTGGAGCCGCTGCTGCGGCATATCGCTCTGCAGCGGACGCAGCTGAAGCAGGATCAGGCCGAGGTGGAAAAAACGGCGCTGATCCGGCAGGAATTCACCGCCAATGTGTCTCATGAGCTGAAAACGCCGCTGCATGCCATTTCCGGCTATGCGGAGCTGCTGGAAAACGGGATGGCAAAGCCGGAGGATGTGCGGCCCTTTGCCGGAAGGATCCGGAAGGAGGCCTCCCGCATGACCAAGCTGGTGGAGGACATCATCGACCTGACCAAGCTGGACAACGGCGGCGCGGAAATGCGCTGGGAGAGCTGCGATCTCTACCGGATCGCGGAAAACGCCGTAGACAGCCTCAGCGCCGCTGCCGGCGCGGCGGAGGTCACCGTCCGGCTGGAGGGCGGGGAGGCGGCCATGACGGGCATCCCCCAGCTGCTTTACAGCATCGTCTATAACCTTTGCGACAACGCCATCAAATACAACCACCGGGGCGGCTCCGTACAGGTAACGGTGGGGCAGAGCGGCGGAGAAGCCATCCTGAAGGTGGAGGATACGGGCATCGGCATCCCCCAGGACAGTCTGGACCGCATTTTTGAGCGGTTTTACCGGGTGGACAAAAGTCGCAGCAGGGAGGTCGGCGGCACGGGGCTGGGCCTTTCCATCGTCAAGCACGCCGTGATGATCCATGGCGGCAAGGTGGAGGTCCGCAGCGAGCCGGGCCGGGGAACGGTATTTCTGGTGACGCTGCCCTGTCGGCCGGGCAAGGCCGCGCGGTAAAAAAACAAAGAAGCAAAACGATCCGGGAGACCGCAGGCCTCCCGGATCGCTGTTTTTTCTGCGGGGCGCAGTCAGTCGAACTGCTCCCCGTCGTGCTTATGGATCCCGGTCACGGAAAACTCCACCCATTCGGAAAGGTTCACCGCGTGGTCGCCGATGCGCTCAAAATACTTGGCGATCATCAGCAGATCCAGCGCCGTTTCTCCCTGCTCCGGGTGCTTTGCGATGGCGTCGATCAGGGCCTGCTTGGCGGCGGAAAAATCCGCGTCTACCAGATCGTCCTGCGCGGCGATGGACTGCGCCAGCGCCACATCCCGGCGGACAAAGGCCTCCAGGCTCTGGGTGACCATGGCGCTGGCCTGCTGGGCCATCCGGCAGACCAGGCTGCAGTCCGGCGTGCTGTGGCTCAGGAAAAAGGGGATGATCTCCGCGATATCCTCCGCCTGGTCGCCGATGCGCTCCAGATCGGTGATCATCTTCAGGGCGGCGGAGATCTGCCGCAGATCCCGGGCCACCGGCTGCTGCTGCAGGAGCAGCTTCAGGCAGAGGGCTTCTATGCTTCGCTCCTGCTCATTGGTCTGCGCCTCCAGCTCTGCTACCGGCGCCGCCTTGGAAACATCCCGCTCCTCCAGCGCCTGTGCGGCCAGCGAGATGGCCTTGGCGCAGGTCTCGCCCATCTGGGTCAGCTCCGTATTCAGCTGGGCCAGCTGACGGTCAAAATTGCTTCTCATTATCCAAACCTCCCGGTGATATAGTCTTCTGTGCGCTTTTCCTTCGGCTGATAGAAGAGCTTCTGCGTGGCGTCGTATTCGATCAGCTCGCCCAGCAGGAAAAACGCCGTTTGATCGGAAATGCGCAGCGCCTGCTGCATATTGTGGGTGACGATGATAATGGTATACTGCTCCTTCAGCTGCGTCGCCAGCTCCTCGATCCTGGAGGTGGAGATGGGATCCAGCGCGGAGGTGGGCTCGTCCATCAGGAGGATCCTGGGCTGTACGGCCAGCGCCCGGGCGATGCACAGCCGCTGCTGCTGCCCGCCGGAAAGGCCCAGCGCGCTTTTCTTCAGCCGGTCCTTCACCTCGTCCCAGATGGCGGCGCCGCGCAGCGACTGCTCCACGATGCCGTCCAGCTCCGCCCGGTCCCGCACACCATGAGTCCGGGGCCCATAGGCCACATTGTCGTAAATGCTCATGGGGAAGGGGTTGGGCTTTTGAAACACCATGCCGATCTCCCGGCGGAGTGCATTGACATCCACATCCGGCGCGAAAATATCGTGGCCGTCGTAAAGGATCTGGCCCTGAATGCGCACATTGGGCACCAGATCGTTCATTCGGTCGAGTGTCTTCAAAAAGGTGGATTTGCCGCAGCCGGAAGGCCCGATAAGCGCAGTAATGCTTTTTTCGGGAATGTCCATGCTGACGCTCTTCAGCGCCTGCGTGGGGCCATACCACAGGCTGAGATCCTTCACGCTCAATAGATTATTCATACCATATTCCTTTCAATGCCGGTTCAAAGGCCAGACCGTACCAGTGGCCGGGCTGACGCTTTGCCGTTTCTTGGATGCAGCGATGGCAGAAGCCCGCTGCCCGCTCCAGCGCTTCCCGCGGGCCTTTTCCGGAGAGCAGCTCGCCGCACAGGGCGCTGGTGAACACATCGCCCGCTCCCAGGGGCGTCAGCGGCAGACGCTCCTGCTGCAGGAGGACCTCCTGCCCGCCCAGCCGCGCCAGAAAGCCGATGGTGTTTTCCCGCTGGATGCTGGTAATGACGGTGTTTTCCGTCTGCAGCGCCTGCAGCAGCGTCCGGTCGCCGGCGGAAGCGGGGAGCCCCGCCAGCAGCGCGGCCTCCGTCCGGTTCGGCGTGATCCACCGGGCCAGGGAGCAAAGCTCCCGCATGGCTTCGACCTGCGCTTCTTTCAGGCCGGGATAAAGCGCCCCCTGGTCTCCCAATACGGGATCCACCACCACCAGCGTGTGCTCGTCTGCCAGCGAACGGATCAGCGCGGCCGCAAGGCGGAGCTGCTCTGCCGAGGTGCAGTAGCCCACGGCGATGCAGTCGAAGCGCAGGCCCAGCTGCGCCCAGTGGGCGGGGAAGCGGCGGAGCGCTTCCGTCATATCCACCGATGCATAGCCGGTGAAGCCGCTGGTGTGGGTGGAGAGGACTGCCGTGGGCAGCGGAACCGCTTCCACGCCGTAAGCAGAGAGGATCGGCAGCGACACGCTCAGCGAGCATTTGCCGAAGCAGGAGAGATCGTTGATCAGCAGGGCCCGCTTGAGCCCGCAGGGATCCACCGGCCTCATTGCCTGCTCCGTTTCCGGACCTGCCTGCCCACGAGCCCGGCGGTCAGATTGATGCCCAGCGTCAGCAGCATCAGGATCGCCGCGATGGCAAAGGCCACATCAAACTCGCCCCGCTCCTTGGCGTAGGTATAAAGCGCCACGGTCAGGGTGGCGCCGGGGCTGGCCATGCCCAGCAGGAACTTGTTGAGGGAATGGACAAAGCCTGCGGTAAAGAGAAGCGCGGCCGATTCGCCCAGGATCCGTCCGGCAGAGAGGATGCAGCCGGTGACGATGCCGTCGATGCAGCTGGGCAGGACCACCGTGCGCACCACGCGCCACTTTCCCGCGCCGAGACCGAAGGCCCCCTCCCGGTAGCTCTGGGGAACGGTCCGCAGGCTCTCCTGGGTGGTGCGGACGATGGTGGGCAGGTTCATGATGACCAGCGTCAGCG